>JAAFIJ010000072.1:3954-10121 GCA_013298675.1 Rhodobacterales bacterium
TGTCCGTAATGCTGGCGCAACCAAAGACAAGATCGCCCTATTGGACGCCGAACTTGGGCAAATCCTCGCCCCAGTGCAAACTTCAGGTTTTGTCACCTATCATCAAGCCTATGGGTATTTTTCTGCCCATTATGCCTTGGCTTATAGAGGTTCCGTTGCATCTGGTGATGCAGCAACCCCCGGGGCCGAGCGGTTGGTGGAGCTGCAGGCCGAATTGCGTGCGGGCGAAGTGATTTGCGCCTTTCCCGAAGCGCAGCATGATCCGGGCCTGTTGGAGCAAATCCTTGACTCCACAACCGTTAGGATGGGCGGCGCGATTGACCCTGTTGGATCATCGCTTGAGCCGACACCTCAAGCCTATGAAACCTTGCTGCGCCAGCTGGCGCTGACGCTTTCGGACTGCCTGAAAGGTTGACGTCCCCTGTCATTGCCGTCAGTCTTGGGCCAAACGATTAGGGACAGCGATGCCACAGATCACCGATTTTGGAACGACGTCTTTGGGCCAAACGGTCGAAAAGATCACTCTGGCGGCTGGTGATCTAGAGGTCAGCATCCTGACATGGGGGGCGGTGCTGCAATCGGTCCGCTTGGCAGGGATTTCCCATAATCTGACCCTTGGGTCTGATCATCTGTCCGATTACGAGGGCGATTTGCGGTACCACGGGTCCATCATCGGCCCCGTGGTCAACCGTTTAACGAACGCGTCGGCACAGATTGGGGCCAAGCGGCATCAGTTTGATGTCAACTTTAACGGCCGCCACACGCTTCATTCAGGCAGTGCAGGCACCCAAACCAAGGTTTGGCAGGTCGTGTCTGTCAGTCCGGCCGCTGCCGTTCTGGCAGTGGATTTGCCAGATGGTGAAGGTGGTTTCCCAGGAAACCGCCGCATCGAAGCACATTTTTCGGTCTCTGCACCCGCGACGTTGTGCCTGTCGATCGTCAGCGTTACCGACAACGACACCTTGATGAACGTAACGAACCACAGTTATTGGAACCTTGACGGGACAGACGATTTTTCCAATCACAGCTTACAGATTGCTGCGGACCACTATCTGCCTGCGGACCATGAGTTTATTGCCACAGGCGAAATTCGCGCAGTGACACCCGAGATGGATTTTCGCCGCTTTAAGCCCCTGCTCCCGCGTTCACCGAATTTGGACAACTGCTATGTGTTGGGAACAGATCGCACATCTATGCGCGATGTCCTTTGGCTTAAATCAATTGGTTGCACCATGTGCGTGGCCACGACAGAGCCCGGGGTGCAAGTTTATGATTGCCGCCATGCAGGATATCAAGGCTTGGCCATAGAGTCCCAAGGCTGGCCGGATGCGCCAAATCATCCCGGATTTCCCCCGATCACCCTGTCGCCCGGCGATGTATTGCGCCAAGAAACCACGTTTACGTTTACGCGTGAATAACCTGACCTAAGCTGCCGACAGCGCCCCAGCAGATGCCTGGTGCGCGCCGTGTAACTTTAATCGCAGATTGCGCAGAACTGCCGCCTCGTTTTCCGTCAGGATGTACAAGATTGGTTCTTCGGCAAAAATCGCGTCAATATCTTGCTGTTCAAGCGTGTCTTGCAGCAATGACTTCAACTCTGTGATCTCTTCTTCGTTGCGCACAAGACCGGGATGAAAGCTTTCGACAGGGACGCCATCAGCAATGATGAGCTGATGGGTATCGAGCATGAAATGAAAATAGGACGACTGCAGCTTTTGTTTGTCATAGGTGATGCCCGGCAAGCCGACCAGGTCGCTTGCCTTGACCAAAACCTCGGCCTCCCCAAACAGCAATTCGCAATCAGAACCGTCGATCATCACCAGATGGTCTGGCGCAAGCAGCAAAGGGGTGGCATTCGCAATCGTACCCATCGCAATACGCACCGCAGGGGCTGCGACAAATAGTTCGGTTTGACCCATCCACAAGATCGGCAACGGGCCTTCATCCAAGGTGTCGATAAGGTCGCCGACGCGCAAGTCTTGCACCTGCCAAGGCCCAACGGGCGTTTGCACTTTCGCGCCCTTAGCCAAACCTCTCAGAGCATAATCGCCCATAGCTTCCAACATGACCCACACTCCGATTGCCGTGGTATTGTTGCAAATTTGAACTTAAACAACGGCAAAACCGGGGCGAATGGACGGTAATTCTGCGATTATTGGAAACAATCAGCGCGTCCCGCGACGGGACGAAACGCTGTGAAATCAAACGTGACCTTGCCGTAAGCAAATTCAATTGCGGTCATGGCGCAAAACCAGTTAGCAACTGATCAGCAAAAAGGAAGTGACATGCAGCGCAATAAGCAAGCCATCCAAGGTCGATGGGCCGTTTCAGCGATGTTTGCCGTTAACGGCTTTTCGACTGGGGCGTGGGCGCCGCAGATCCCGCTGCTTTTGCCAAGGTATCAGATCACCGAAGCAACTTTGGGCCTGATGATCTTGGTATTGGGGCTGGGCGCAGTTGGGGCCATGTTGTTTGCGGGTCGCCTGATTAGCGCCTATGGTTCGCGTCGGGTGCTGCGGTGTTTTGCCTTTGCCTATATCGTGACCTTGCCCCTTGTCATCTTTGCCCCGACGATCTGGTTAGCGGCCCTTGCGATGGCCCTGTTTGGCGCTGTCATGGGGTCGATGGACGTGGCAATGAACGCCAATGCCGTTGAGGTTGAGCGCCGACTTGGCTATGCCATCATGTCAGCCAGCCACGGATTCTGGAGTCTGGGTGCCTTTGTGGGCGGGGTTTGTGGCAGCTATATCATCGCAACATGGGGGGCAGAGGTGCAGGCACTTTGCGTGGGCACGGTGACAGCCGTGGTCGTGATGGCCGCCTCGCCCCGGCTGATCGCAGAGGTTCCCCAAAGCCCAAAGCCGGACGCAGTGCGCCAACCGATCTTTACGCGCGACCTTTCGCTGTGGACATTGGGTTTGCTGGCGCTGTTTTCAATGGTCCCTGAAGGGGCCGTCATGGATTGGGCGGCCATTTATCTGAACAAGGAACTGGGGGCCGATCTGTTCCGATCAGGTCTGGCCTTTGCGTTCTTTGCGGGCGTGATGGCAATAATGCGCTTTGTCGGTGACCGTATCCGCAACCGGTTCGGCGCAGTAAAGACGATCCGTTATTCTGGATTGATTTCCGCGGTCGGCATGTTGATCGCTGCCACATCGCCAACATATGTCTTTGCCATTATTGGATTTTCCATCTCTGGGATCGGGGTGGCCAACATGATTCCGATCCTGTTTTCCGCAGCTGGCAACCAGCCGGGGCACAACCCGGGGGTTGCCATTTCGACAGTGACGATGTTGGGGTATGCGGGCATTCTTTTCGCGCCCTCGATCATCGGGGCGATCGCTGAACACATTGGGTTTCGCGTGACCTATGCAGCCTTGTCGCTGATGCTCTTGTTTGTGGCGTGGCACGCTGGCCGCGCCGTGGCGGCAGACGGCGTGCGCGCTGGCACCCAACGCGCGACGCCCTAAAGCTGTGCCAGAATATCCTGTGTCGTCGTCACGCGCGCAAAACTGCCGCTCATGTTGGCAAGAGTCATCGCCAACACCATTTCAGGTGCGATGACAGTTCCATCGCGCAGCGTCTTTTGAAAATTGATTAAGGCATCTTCCGCCAAGACAACATGAAACCCTAGGTTTCCAGCCATACGCGTAGAGCTTTCAACACAGTAGTTCGCTTCGCCGCCTGCGATCACCAGTTGATCGACCAAAGTGGCGCGCAGATGGGTCTCTAACGCGGTCCCGATAAAGGCCGAGGATCCATGTTTCACAAAGCGCGCCTCGTCTAGCGCTGGGGTGGCACAGTCCAAGGGTGCCGCCCCCGGCGCGTCTTTGTGCATCGGCGATCCCGGTTCGATGTCTTGGTGATGAACGTGGATGACCGGCAGCCCAGACCTGCGAAACGCGGCGATCAATGCCGCGATTTGCTGTTCTGCCCCGGAATTGGCCCATGGATAGCCCGCCTCACGGCCATTGACCATTTCTTGTTGTGCATCAATCACCAATAAGGCTTGGGTCATCTTGGTCCCCGTTTTAGGGTAAAGTTTCACGCGCCCATATAGTCGCGTTTACCGATTTCAACGCCGTTGTGACGCAAGATATTATAGGCCGTCGCAGCATGAAAGTGAAACTGGGGCAACGCATATTGCATCAGGAAATCTGGGGCGGACATTGTCATTTCCTGCGGACCGGCCGGGAAAGTGATCGAACGCGCAGCCGTATCGTCAAAGGCAGCGGCGGGGAAACTTGCGATATAGGCGCGGGCAGCGGCGATCCGGGCCTGTAGTTCAGGAAAGGTCGTTTCGGTATCAGCGAAGGGCTTTGGTGCCTCACCCGCAAGACGTGCCGATGCGCGCGCCGCGAAATCACATGCCAGTTGCACTTGCTTGGTGAAAGGCAACATATCCGGGAACATCCGAAAGGTCATGATGGCCTCTGGTTTGACGTTTTTCGCAGTGCAATGCGCCTCTGCTTTGGTCAGAATGTTCGACAAAGCGCCCAGAGTGCGGTCAAAAGTTGGGATAATCATAGCGTGCATTATGTTTGGCTCCATTGGTTTGGGTTGTGGATGGGCACGACAAAAAGGTTCTGAACCCAGGCACTTTGACCATATCACTAACATGGTGATTTCCGCCGCACCATCTCCATCTGGTGGCGCCTAACCGGTTCGCCCCATGCAAAGGCTTGATCCCAAGGTGAAACCCCAGGCCATCAGCGTCAGAAGCCGGACCGCAGGGATTTGGGATTGCCATAAGTGAACGTGACAGAGCGGTACCAAGTTTGATCGGGCGAAGTGGATGCGTGGCGCGTCGTTGTTTGATCGCCCACAGTCTTTGCCACGCGCGAACTTTGCCACGCGCGAAAGAGTTTCTCATTTCGCGCCCCAAGGCACCCAGAAAAAGAATCCCCACGGCCCAACCCTTTGGAAAAATCTTCCCCTTCGGCGCCCCTGTCTGATGTCAACACTGCGGGTCCCTGCCCCTGCGTCCAGCCGTTTCTGTGCTTACGCTACGTCCATTCCGCCATCGCGACGGGCGCTGATCCACGGCAGCAACGCGGACTGCGTTTAGGTGCATCACTGCATGATACAACGCAACCCGAAAGGTGCCCCATGACCAAACCGCAAACTGTTCTCGAAACGGCGCGTTACGACGCTCAAGAACTGCACAAGAAGATCAGCACCGATATCGCCAAGGCAGAAACGGCGACGTGGGCCGATGTAAAGGCCGTGCAGGCCAGCATCAACGCGCTAGGACAAACAATGAAGACGCTGGCCGCAGATCAAGCTGATGACGTCAAAGCAGGGATCAACGCCGCCGTCACCAAGTTGGAAGAGGCCGGAAAGCTGGTCGAGGACAAAGCTGTCGCGGCCAAAGATGGCGTCAAACACGCCAATGCGGCGATGCTGGAAAGCGCACACAAAGCGGCACAATCGCTCAGTGCTGCGGTCGCCGCAGCGCGGACCAAGTTGGCCCACGCCATCGAACCCAAGAAGGTGATCGAATGAATACCTACATAGCTGTTGTTTTTCCGTCCAATGACACAGCCCATCAAGCCCTGCGCAGGCTTTGGTCGCTTGACGACGAAGGCGAGCTGACGGTCCATGGTGCGGCCGTCGTGCGCAGGGACGACATGGGCCACATCCAGGTGGCCGATCGGCAATCTGAACTTGGCATGCGCACCGCCATCGGTGTCGGTGTTGGCGCCCTACTTGGTCTGATCGCGGGGCCGGTCGGCGTTGCCGCCGGTGTTGCGGGTGCGGCAGCCCTTTCGGTCGGTGCGGCGACTGGTATCGGCGCGCTCGCGGGGGGTGCAATTGGTGCTACGGCGGATGCGGTCACGGAAACCCAGCGCGACAACGCGGCGGATGAAGCCTTCTTTACAATCAGGCACGGCGAATCCGCCGTTGTGGCCGAGATTTCCGAAGACCGGATCTCGGTCCTGAATGGGGCGATGAATGCGCTTGGCGGCACCATCTACCGGCGCCCGAACAACGCGGCTACGAACGCGGCTTTTGGCGCAAGCTATTATAATAACTACCTTGACCTGCCACGAGATTTTTCCTCCAGTTACGACTAGAGTCCGCCCCAAGGAAGGGATGGACGATGAAGCGAACGATACGAAGCGAAGAACAGATCATTGGTATCCTGCATGAGCATGAGGCAGGCG
>JAAFIJ010000073.1 GCA_013298675.1 Rhodobacterales bacterium
ATCAACATCGCCGCGACAACCTTTTGGGGGCCGGACGGCAAACCGATCAGCGCCAAGAATTTCATCGAGCGCATGTATGGCGAATTGCCGATGCTTTTCAAAGATGAAGACGAGTTGCGCAAGCTCTGGGGTAATCCGGACACTCGCAAAGCCTTGTTGGAGCAACTCGCCGACCGCGGTTATGATGCCCCGGTACTTAAGCAAATTCGCCAAGCTATCATGGCAGAAGATAGCGATCTGTTCGATGTGCTGGCCCATATCGCCTACGCTAGTGAACCCCTTACCCGGCAAGAGCGTGCCGAAGTCGGCGCGCAGGCGATCAAGGGCAAATACGATGACAAACTTGCGACCTTCCTAACTTTTGTTCTAGGACAGTACGTGCAGACGGGCGCAGAAGACCTTGATCGTTCAAAATTGCCGGATTTTCTCAAGTTGAAGTTTGGAAATCCCAGTGATGGAGCAAAGGCGTTGGGTGGTGTAAAAAACGTTTCTGACTCTTTTGTAGGTTTCCAAAAATACCTTTATCGCTAGGCAAAGCTGAGGGTGGGGGCATTATTGGGGGCATTTATTTTTTCATTGATTATTTTAATGTATAAAATCAAATAATTACATTGATAATTCGAGTCCCCCTAAGACCATGTCAGTTCAGCACACATCCAAATCCAGCGCTGCAAATGGTTTCGGTGGGCTTAAGTGTTTTTTTGTCCTCGAATGGCTGCAAAATGTCATCAGCTGCCAAACCCTGAGTTTTGGGCGAAAGCTTTGCCCAAGACCATTCTAAAGTGCGGTGACATCAATTCCCGCTTTCGTTCCGAATTTAGGCGTTTTAACGTCGCCCAACCTGAAAGCAGCGCGAAGGGATCTCACATGGCCGCCATCGATCATTTGCGGCTTGCGCCGTTTCATCTTGATGAAGCCGCCATTGCTTGGGTGGGTGAAACGCTGGCCGCGATGTCACCGGATGCAATGGCCGGGCATTTGTTCATTCATTCCTCGATGGGCAAAGACCCGACCGAGTTGGACCGTTTGGCTGCGCTGCAACCTGCCGGGATCACCCGGTTTCACACCGGCGATCTGGACTATGAGTTGGATTTCATCGACGCTTTGCGCGCCGCAAGTCCCTTGCCTCTGCTGATCAGTGCCGATCTTGAGGGCTCTCGGATGAGCCTCGCTTTTGGCACCGAAGTGCCGAATCCCTTGGCCCTTGCCGCCATCAATGATGAAGCTGCCAGCCGCGAGATTGCCCGCATTATGGCGGATGAGGCGCAGGTGATGGGGCTGAATTGGTCGTTCACACCTGTGCTTGATATCAATGCCGCCTTCCGCAGTCCGATTGTGGCTACGCGTGGTTTTGGCTCTGATCTAGCCACGATCAAGCGTCACGCCTTGGCGCAGATTGAGGTGTTTCAGTCCAAGGGCCTTGCCGCCACGGTCAAACACTGGCCGGGTGAAGGCCATGATGACCGTGATCAGCATCTGGTGACCACCGTCAATCCGCTAACCTTGTCGGAATGGGAGGCAACCCACGGCGCGCTGTACCGGGCAGCGATCGACGCGGGGGTTCTGTCGGTGATGTCTGCACATATTGCATTTCCTGCCTTTGTGCGCGCATTGCACCCAGATGCCGGCATTGAGGCGTTCCGCCCTGCCTCTGTCAGCGCGATTTTGAACAATGATCTGCTGCGCGGGCACCTTGGGTTTAACGGGCTGATCGTATCAGATGCAACGCCAATGGCGGGTTTCGGCGCCTGGGGTTCGCGCGCAGAAATGCTGCCCCAAATCATCGAAAACGGCTGCGATCTGATCCTGTTCTCAGTCGATCCGGCCGCCGATCTGGCCCTGATCAAAGCCGCGATTGCCGATGGCCGCATCTCGGCCGCGCGGTTGCAGGCAGCACTTATCCGGGTACTGGGTCTGAAGGCAGCTCTTGGTCTGCACAAAACGCCGTTTACTCCAGCCAAGAGCCTTGCCGCACAGCTTGGCCGGCCGACCGATCGCGCCGCAGCCCAAGCCATAACCAACCGCGCACCAACTTTGGTCAAGGATGTGCAAGGGATGCTGCCGCTGTCGCCCACCAAAACGAAAAGACTGCTGATCGTTTCAGGCGGAATCATCTCACCCCTTCATCCAGAACCGATTCCGTTTGATCTGCCTGACCTTTTGCGCGCCGAAGGCTTTGACGTCACGATCTTTACCCCCGGGGGTCATTTGGACCCCAGCCAATACGACGCGATGTTGTATCTGTTCGGTGAGGAAACCCTGCTGACCCGTGGTCGCATTTTCCTCGACTGGGCCAAAATCACCGGCAGTTTCTTTGGCGCGATGGACCGGCATTGGCATGATATCCCGACCGCGATCCTGTCGTTCGGCTATCCTTATTATCTGTATGACGCGCCGCGCGTGCCGACCTATATCAACGCCTTTGCCACCATGCCAAGCATGCAAACAGCCGTCGTTGAATGTCTGATGGGCCGCAATCCATGGAACACCCATTCACCGCATGACCCGTTCTGCGGGCTGGAGGACGCGCGGTATTAAACCCTGGGCAGGCAAATCTGGTTCGCACTGCGGTTGAGTATTGAGGCCAAAGCATTAGGATCCGTCGCCGTGCCGATAGCCATTTCGCAGGACCGTCCGCCTGCATCTGACCCGAAATTCATCTATTGCCTTGCACAACTTTTGCCTTGCACAACGGCAGCACTTTCTTAATTTGCGTGCCCCTTAGCTATCAACAGCACAGTAGACCCGGTACAGCGTTTCCAACACGGCCCGCACCTCGGCACTTGCAAGGCTGTAGTAGATCGTTTGTCCGTCGCGCCGGGTAGACACCAGCCGAAGCGCACGCATCTTGCCCAGATGTTGCGACAGGGCGGCAGGGGTCAGCTGCACGATCGCGGCCAGATCGCCAACCGATTTTTCACCCTCCAACAAAGTGCACATAACCAATAGTCGCTTGGGGTTTGCCATCGCGGTCAGTGTTGCGGCAACTTCTTCTGCTTTTGCTTCAAGAGGATTCATCGTTTTTTCTCAAAGTAGTCTTCACTCTTGACACTTTAGTACTTACGTAAGTACAAAGCAACATCATCCGACCAAAAGGAGAAAAGAAATGGTAAATGTAGGTACTCTGGATCGCACCCTTCGCGTTATCATCGGGGTCGTGCTGTTGATTTCGCCTTTCTTGCCCCCCCTTGCATCGGTTTTTGCAGGCTGGGGAGCATGGAAATTCCTTGTCGCTGCTGTCGGCCTTGTGTTGCTTGGGACCGCAGCGTTCAGATCCTGCCCGCTCTATACTCTGCTTGGTATCCGGACATGCCCTCTTGGCAAAGACTGATCCCGCCCCGCACAATCAAGGCGATTGCGCTGTGTCATGTCACCGCCCGGCACAGCTTGATTTGCCCGAAACTGATTGAGGGGCCCATGGGTCGGATTGTACCCTTGGACGTACAGAATCCTACCACGACTCCAAATGTCTTTGGACTGATGGGTAGCTGGGACACTCGCCTAGCTTATGTGATAAGGCTGATGCAGACGACCGCTGCCCAATGCTTCTGAGTGATCGTTACAAGGAGGACATCACCTTGACCGCCATCGCGCCACTTCCCCATGCGATAGATCCGTCGATAAAGCCCGAGGTGACCGCGTTTTTCGATGCGTCCACCAACACTGTCACGTATGTTGTGCGCGATCCAGCCAGTACCGCTTGCGCTGTGATCGATGCGGTGATGGACATCGACTATGCCGCAGGTCGCATCACCTATGCCTCTGCCGACGTGGTCATCGACTTCATCAAGACCCATGGTCTGACGCTGGAATGGCTGATCGAGACGCATGTCCATGCAGACCATCTGTCGGGCGCGCCCTATATTCAAGACAAGCTGGGCGGCCAGATTGGGATCGGTGAGAACATCACCGTGATCCAGGACACCTTTGGCAAAGTGTTCAACGAAGGCACAGAATTTCAACGTGACGGGTCACAGTTCGACCGTCTGTTCAAGGATGGAGATACCTACCAGATCGGCGGGATGGCTGTCTTTGCGATGCACACGCCGGGCCACACCCCTGCCTGCATGACGCATGTGGTGGGGGATGCGGCCTTTGTCGGTGACACATTGTTCATGCCTGACGGTGGTTCAGCGCGGGCCGATTTTCCCGGCGGCGATGCGCGCACGCTCTATCGTTCGATCAAGCGGGTGCTGTCGATGCCAGACGAAACGCGCCTGTTCATGTGCCACGATTACGGCCCGAATGGGCGCGAGATACGCTGGGAAACCACAGTGGCCGAGCAGAACGCCCACAACATCCATGTCAAGGATGGCATCAGCGAAGATGAATTCGTCCGGGTTCGCGAAGCGCGCGATGCAACCCTGCCCATGCCGAAACTGATCATCCCGTCGTTGCAGATCAACATGCGCGGCGGTGATCTGCCCGAGCCGGACGAAAACGGCAAACGCTTTCTGAAAGTACCGATCAACGGGCTGTAACAGCCCATCGCCGGATAACCAAACCAGCCATAGCCAGCCCACCAATAGGAAGTAACCGATGTCGATCAAGACCATTTCCCCGACGCTGTCGGTGTCCCCGCAAATCCTTCCACAGAATGTGGCCGCCCTTGCCAGCGCTGGATTCAGGTCGATTATCTGCAATCTGCCTGATGGCGAATGTGGGTCTGGGCAACCGGGTTTTGACCAGATCGCCATGGCAGCCCGCGCCACAGGTATGCAGGCGGTCTATCTGCCCATTGTTCCAGGTCAGGCAGGCCCCACCGAAGCTGCGGCTTTTCGTGACTTGATCAACAGCCTGCCCACACCCATCATCGCGTTTTGCCGGTCTGGCAACCGGTCCGCTTCGCTTTGGGCCATGTCGCAGGCTTTGCGGGTCTGACGCATCCCCATGCGAGCATGCCCAACCCTTGATTTAGCCTGACGTTCGCGGCGATCGACGAATACTGGCTTTCCATCGCTCTTGCGCGCAGCATTATCCTTGGGCAAACCCGACAATCCATTCGATTTCGGCGCTGACCAGCGGTCTTTTGTCTTTTTGGGCCAGCAAATGTTGACCCCTGCCCCCATGGACAGGTATCCAGACGCATTGCACCGCGATTTAAGGACAAACCCTTGACCATTCACCTGCACAAAAACGATTTGCCCGATGGGCTAAACCTCGGCTCAGTTGTCGCCATTGACACCGAGACAATGGGATTGGACCCGCGCCGCGACCGGCTGTGCGTTGTGCAACTGTCGGATGGCAAGGGCGACGCCCATTTGGTGCAGATCGCCAAAGGTCAAACCAGCGCGCCAAACCTTGAACGGCTGCTGACCGACCCTGCGGTGATCAAACTGTTCCATTTCGGCCGCTTTGACATTGCTGCGCTGAAAAAGGCATTCGGGGTTTTGACGGCACCGGTTTGGTGCACCAAAATCGCATCCAAGCTGATCCGCACCTACACGGACCGCCACGGGCTGAAGTATCTGTTGCTGGAATACGCAGGCGTTGATGTATCCAAAGCGCAGCAAACCTCTGACTGGGGGTCGGCGGTATTGACCGATGCGCAAAAAGAATATGCAGCGTCTGACGTGCTCTATTTGCACAAGCTGAAATCGGCGCTTGAGGCGATTTTGGCGCGTGAGGGTCGCAGCGACCTTGCCCAGCGCTGCTTTGATTACCTGCCAACGCGGGCAGAGTTGGACCTGATGGGTTGGGATGAGCCGAATGACCTCTTCCACCACTGATCTGCTGACAACTGGGCGGCGGGTGATCGCCCGTGAAGCCGAGGCATTAAACTTGCTGGGCGAAAGCCTTGGCGACAGTTTTACCCGCGCCGTAGACATGATCATGGCCACCAAAGGGCGCGTGATCGTGTCTGGCATGGGGAAATCTGGTCATATCGCGCGCAAAATCGCCTCAACCTTTGCCAGCACCGGCACACCTGCGCAGTTTGTGCACCCCGCAGAGGCCAGCCACGGTGATCTGGGGATGGTCACCGAAAACGACGTGGCGCTGATCTTGTCTAACTCTGGCGAGACGTCAGAACTGTCGGATATTCTGGCCCATACCCGCCGCTTTGGTATTCCGCTGATCGGGGTTGCATCCCGTGACGGCTCCACCCTGCTGCGCCAAGCCGATGTCGCCATTTTGCTGCCCGAAGCCCCTGAAGCGTGTGAGACTGGCATCGTGCCCACGACGTCTACAACCATGACGCTGGCCCTTGGGGACGCAATGGCTGTTGCCCTGATGGAGCATCGCCGCTTTACGCCTGAACATTTCCGCATGTTCCATCCCGGAGGAAAGCTGGGGGCAAAACTGCTAAAGGTGCGCGATCTTATGAACGCTGACGTCCCCTTTGTGCACATCGATACGCCGATGACCGAAACCCTGCTGACGATGAGCCAGCGCGGCTTTGGCGTCGTGGTCGTTGTCGATGCGGCGGGCGATTTGTGCGGCATCATCACCGACGGCGATTTGCGCCGCCACATGGCAGGATTGATGCAACTGTCCGCGGGGCAGGTGATGACCCGCAATCCACGCAGCGTGGCCCCTGATGCGTTGGCCGAACGCGCCGTCGCGATCATGAACGACTGCAAAATCACCAGCTTGATTGTCATGGCACCGGGTGATGCGCGCGCGCTGGGGATTGTGCATATCCATGACTGCCTTAAGGCGGGCGTCCTGTAATGGTGCAATACCGCAAGCGAGATAACCTGCATTCCAAGGTGGTTGTCTTTTTAAAGGTTCTGTTGCCCTTGGCCGCGCTTGCCCTGCTGTCCACCTTGTTCTTGTTTTCTCCGCGACTAAGCCCGGAAGACGCGCTTCCCTACGCCGAGGTGGACGTCGAAGACCGCTTGAGCGAGCCCAGAATGACCGGGGCCGGGTTTTCAGGAATGACCGCCGATGGTGCCGCCCTTACGTTTTCGGCGAGTGAGGCGAAACCCGGCGTTGATGGGGCCGCCAGCGCGCGTGGCATTCTTGGGGCGATCGAAACCTCTGACGGTGTGAAAAATGAAATTGCCGCTGTTTCGGTGGTTCTGGACCCCAAATTGCGCCAAATTCGGCTGTCCGAGGGTGTAGAGTTGAAATCTTCTACGGGTCTATTGCTGCAAATGCAGGGATTGGACATTGCGATGGACCAAACTCTTGTTCAAAGTCACGGCGCGGTCAGTGTGGCCGGACCTTTCGGCCAACTGACGGCCCAAGACTTTCGTCTGAGTGCGGCCGAGGGGCAACCGAATGTTTATGTGATGGTTTTCAAAGGCAGAGTGCGTTTGCTCTATCAGCCAGAAAAGTAACGGATGACCGATATGTCCCTTTCCCGCGTTTCGCAGATTATTTGCCTCTCTCTCGCCTTGGCGCTGCCCTTGGCGGCCCATGCCGAGGGAACGAACGTCGCGTTTGGCGGGCTAAAGGCCGACATCTCCCTGCCGGTAGAGGTACAAGCAGACAGCTTTAGCGTAAATCAATCCGATGGCACGGCGATTTTTTCCGGCAATGTCGTGGTCAGTCAAGGCGAGATGCGGATGACGGCTGCCGAGATCACCGTTGAATATTCCACCGATGGTAAGGCCATCTCGCGGCTGATCGCCTCTGGTGGGGTGTTGCTTGTCAACGCGCTGGATGCCGCAGAGGCGCAGAATGCCGTTTATACCATAGCAACGGGTGAAGTGATCCTGACTGGGTCGGTGGTGCTGACCCAAGGCAAGGCCGCGATGTCGGGTGAAAAGCTGATCATTGACCTCACCTCTGGCAATGGCCGGATGGAGGGTCGCGTGACCACCACTTTCACCCCGAGCGGCAACTGATGAACGCCCCCGTCCTGAGCGTCACCGAAGGCCAGCAAGGCCTGTCGATCCGCCACTTGCGCAAAAGTTACAAACGGCGCGTGGTCATCCGCGATGTCAGCATCGAATTGCGCCGCGGCGAAGTGGTGGCGCTGCTTGGCCCGAACGGCTGCGGCAAGAGCACAACTTTTTACGCAATCGCAGGCCTCGTGACACCCGAGGGCGGTGAGGTGCTGATTGACGGGCGCGATGTAACTGCGATGCCAATGTACCGGCGCGCGCAGTTGGGAATAGGCTATTTGCCGCAAGAGGTATCGATCTTTCGCGGCTTGTCGGTCGAAGACAACATTCTGGCCGTGCTGGAACTGCGGATCAAAGACCGGCACAAGCGGCGTGAACGGTTGGAAGAATTGCTGGCAGAATTTTCAATCACCCATATCCGGCGGGCAGCTGCCCTTGCGCTGTCAGGCGGGGAACGCCGCCGCGTCGAAATCGCCCGCTGTTTGGCGGCCGACCCCAAGTACCTGCTGCTTGATGAACCCTTTGCCGGGGTTGACCCGATTGCCGTCGGCGAAATCCGCCACCTCGTGCATGATCTGAAGTCGCGCGGAATCGGGGTGCTGATCACCGATCACAACGTGCGCGAAACCCTAGAGATCGTCGACCGCGCCTATATCCTGCACGACGGTGTGGTCCTGAAATCGGGCACCACAGATGAGGTGGTGCGCGACGAAATGGTGCGCCGCGTCTATCTGGGCGAGAATTTCCGGATTATTTGATCCTTCTTTGGGTGCCGCTTCACAGCGCTGTTGACAACTGGCCTAAGGCATCCCCAGATATAAGGGATGCGATCGATGACAGCCTTGCCAGTTTTCGAAGAAGCGGCCGAGTATCGGCCCCGCGCAAGTGCAAAATTGACCGCATTAACCCCTTGTAAACGAAAACAACTCAACCTCATCGTGCAGGCGATTGGATTTGGGGATTTTTTCTAGATGGAGGCAACATGCGTTACCAGATCAGCGGCAAACACATTGATATCGGCGAGGCGCTTCAGACCCATGTAAGGTCTGAGTTTAGCGAAGTCGTCGAAAAATACGCCCAGCGCCCGACCGAATGCGTCGTGGTCTTTTCCAAAGTGGCGCATGAACATGTTTGTGAAGCTGACATCCATCTTTCTACCGGGCTGAATGCCCATGCCAAGGGCCACGCCACCGAAATTTACGCAGCATTTGAGTCGTGCCGCGAGAAAATGGACAAGCAGTTGCGCCGGTATAAGCGGCGTATCCGCAGCCATCACCGCGACCGCACAGCACCAGTTGAATTCGGTGCGGGGTCAGCATATATCCTCGCGCCAACAGAAGAGCCAGAGGATGACGAGTCCGCCACACTTCAGCCGATCATCATTGCCGAGATGGAAACCAAAATACCATCAATCACCGTGGGTGAGGCCGTGATGCAGCTGGAATTGGGTGGGCAACATTTCTTGGTTTTCAGGAATGAAGGACATAGCGGCGTCAATGTTGTTTTCCGCCGCGAAGATGGAAATATCGGATGGATTGATCCGCGCCATAGCAAGTGACTTGATTGCACCTGACTTGGCCGAATTGGGCAACCGCAAAAGTGAGATTGCTTAATGGACCTATCCAAACTGCTTGTTCCCGCATCCGTGCGCGTTATGAGCCAACTTACCAGCAAAAAGCGCCTCTTCCAGGAATTGGGAGAGGTGGCTGCGCAAGCCTATGGCCTAACCGCTGCAATCGCCATTGATGGTCTGCAAGAACGAGAAAGCCTGGGGCCAACCGGCGTAGGCAATGGAATCGCCTTGCCACATGCCCGTCTGGAAAACCTGGACAAGATCACCGGTCTGTTCATCCGGCTGGAAAAGCCATTGGATTACGAAAGCGTCGATCGCCAACCCGTTGATCTGATTTTTGCATTGTTCGCGCCCAAGGATTCGGGCGTTGATCATCTTAAGGCTTTGGCGTTGGTTTCGAGGACGATGCGCGACCCTAGCGTCTGCGCCAAGCTGCGCGCGAACAATGATCCTGCCAAGATTTACGCGATCCTGACCGAAAGCCGAGCGCCGCAAGCGGCGGCCTGATGCTATTTCGCCGGGGTAAGTGACCAATCGGCAAAGCCAAACCCGTTGAAATCGCGCCAATATGTATCACGCGCTGCGGCCTCAAGATCCGGGGCATAAAGATCGGCAAGCGGAAAGAGCGCGGCGTCCGGGTCATCTGGCAGATCAGGGCAGGCGATGCCCAATTCGGAAGTCAAATGCTGTAGCCCAGCGGTCAAACGCGTCTCACGGATCACCATGTCAGGGGCCTGA
>JAAFIJ010000074.1 GCA_013298675.1 Rhodobacterales bacterium
GGGCCTAATTTCACCAAAATCCCGGTGAATGCGCCCAAAGGTTGCCCGGTCAGCAATTACCAGCAGGATGGCCATATGCAGACCGCCCACCGCAAGGGCCGGGTGAATTATGAACCCAACGGCTGGGGGGAAGGCCCGCGCGCGCATCCGCTGGAGGGATACGTCAGCTACCGCGCGCCAGTGACCGGCGAAAAGGCCCGGCTGCGCCCACAAAGCTTTGCTGACCATTACAGCCAGCCGAGGCAGTTCTACATCAGCCAGACCGTCAGCGAGCAAGGCCACATCGCGTCCGCCTTGATCTTCGAACTTTCCAAATGCGCCGAGCCCGGGATCAGATCCCGAATTGTCTCGCATCTGTGCAACATCGACCAGATGCTGGCAGAGACGGTTGCGGGTCAGCTTGGCATCACGCCGATGCCAGCCCCGGCGCCAGCCGCGGCGCCCACAAGGATGGACCTCGCGCCCTCAGCCGCGCTCAGCATTGCGGCCAATCCGCCGGACAGCTTTCATGGCCGGGTCCTTGGCATCATGGTCAGCGATGGCTTTGACGGCAAACTGTTGGCAGACCTGCGCAAGGCAGTTGCCGAGGCCAAGGGTCTTGTCACACTGATCGGCCCAAGGATCGGTGGCGTCTGGTGCAGCAAGCATAATCTGCACCCCGTCGATGAGCGTATCGGTAGCGCGCCCTCGGTTCTGTTTGACGCGATCGCGATCATCCCCGGTGGCGACAGCCTGACCCTGACCCCCGCCGCCCGCAGCTTTGTTACCGACGCGTTCCAGCATTGCAAATACATCGGCTGGGCAGAAACTGCCAAAGTCATGCTGGACGAACTGGGGCTGATCCGAGAGGCCAAGGACCCCGCCAACCGCGATCCGGCACTCTGCGCGCTGACGGACACCACCTCTTCCGAGGCGTTCGTCATCGCGTGCAAAGCCCTGCGCTATTGGCCACGTGAAGCCTTGTTCAAGCCGTGACTGACCCAGACATAACCGCACAGGCCGCCCCAGCGCCCACAGAGCAGCCGGATCTGACCGCGATCAGGCGGACACTGGGCCTGATCCTGCTGGTCTTGCTGACCATCGGATTTTATTTTGCCAAAGAGGTGATCCTGCCGCTTTTGATGGGAACTTTGCTCGCGTTGACGCTCAGCCCCACTGTGCGGTCTTTCCAAAGACATGGGCTGGCACCAGCGGTCACGGCAACAGCACTGGTCCTGGCTTTCGCCCTGATCGTTGGCGCATCATTGCTTTTGGTCAGCGGCCCCGTATCAGGTTGGATCAATGACGCGCCGCAGTTGAAGGCGCAACTCAGCCAAAAGCTGCAAGCGCTGACTTCTTCAGTCGAAGTTGTGAAACAGGCATCGGACCAGGTTGACCAGATAACCTCGGGAACCGCTGATCCCGCCGTTCAGAAAGTGGCGGTGCAATCGCCGGGGCTTTTGACCGTCGCCGTGGGCAATCTGGTTTCAATTCTTGCCACGACGCTTGTGACCTTAGTGCTCGCCTTGTTTCTACTGGCGTCCGGTGACCTGTTCTATGTCAAGTTGATCGACGCCTTTCCCCGTTTTGGCGACAAGAAGCGTGCCCTGAGGATCGTCTACGGGATCGAACGCAATGTCTCACGCTATGTTCTCTTGGTGACGATAATCAACGCCATACTTGGCGTTGTGATCGGCGCAGGCATGTGGCTGATCGGCATGCCGCAGCCCTTCGTCTGGGCGCTGCTGGCGTTCTTTGTAAACTTTCTGCCCTATATTGGACCGCTGTTCGGCGCAGGTCTTGCAGCGGCGGTTGCCATTGTCAGCTTTGACCATCTTGGGCACGCAGCACTCGCGCCTGCAATTTATCTTGCCGCAGCATCGGTCGAAGGACAGTTCATCACACCAGTTGTTCTGGGACGCAATCTGGAGCTGAATACGGTTTCTGTCTTTGTGACCGTGGTTTTCTGGGGCTGGCTTTGGGGCATTGCCGGGGGCTTAATGGCCGTGCCATTTCTCGTCTGCCTCAAGGTCATCTGCGACAATGTTTCGTCACTCGGCACGCTTGGCAGCTTTCTTGGGGAAATATCTGCAGTCCCCGAAACAGGCGATCCATGAAGTGGCAAACTGTCCACAAAGGTCAGCCGCTGTTTCCACAAACCGGAGCCTCGCATCCCAAAGCAAGGCATCCCGCACCCCCCGAACACTGCCGCATGCGCCGGTATAAGAGGGCAACTTGGTTTAAGCAGGACCGGTTTGGGGTCATCTTTGTCGCCGTAGCACCAGGCATCGCGCCCGCGGTCGGCAGCGTTGACGACAGTTACGACTCGAACCCACCGGAAACATTCCGCCAGCCGAAGCCTAACGGCTTCCCGAACCAGCCGGTTTCTTTTTTGCTACGGTGAAAGCTAGAACTTCAACTCTAGGACACTTGGGCCGTGATCACCGGTGGCAAGACTTCGGATGTATTCCGCCAGATCTGGCGCATCGGGGCTGACAAGACCGCATGCACGCAACGCCGCGCGGGCATCGATTTGGCGGCCTAAGTGGTGCCAAACAGTCCGGGTCGCACTAACCTCATGCGAACCTTCTGGAGAGATCCCCAGCACCAGCCCGGGCAGGAACCTTGGCATATGGTCTGAAGCGATCAGGATTGTCGTCCAAAGGCTTCGGCCCCGACCCAGTTCGCGTTCGTGAATGATGATGCGGTCATGGGCCTCCAGCACGACCCCGCCGTAACGCAGTGTTGATGGCAGGGCCAGTTCCTGCGGGGAATGCCGTTCGATGGTTTTCGAGACCCAAGCGCCGTCAATCTGCCCGATCCAGCTAAGTGTCCGTAGGATGTACCGACGGGCTGGATCCGGGCAGGCATAGACATGGTAGAACCCCGCGTGCCGCGCGAGAAGCTGGTCTGTCCCTTGGCCTCGGTCAAGCAGAGCTGCCATTTGCGTGTCAGCGCGGCTTGGTTTCAGGCCCAGTCGCGGCGGTCGAAGTCGGACCAGATCGGCAAAAGTGCGCGGATCAAGCAGAATTTCGGCCTCGTCCACGCCAAAGAAATCACAAATCCGGCGCAGCGTTGCCAGCGAAGGCTGCGTCTTGCCGGTCAGATAGCGGTCAAACTGTTGGCGGTTCAGACCAAGCCTACGGCAGATGTCCGAGATCGAATGGCCATAGCTGCCAAGCATGCGTAGATTTTGGGCAAGATTAGTCATGCGCTAGTTTACACTAACTAGCTGCATCTAGCGCAAGAGGAATCTGATGATGCCGCTTTCCAAGTGACCAACCTTGTCTAGACTGACGCAAATTCAACCGAAGGAGTGCCCCATGATCGCCAAACTGAGCGCCCTCGTCCTTTGCCTTGCCTTGCCAGTCCATGCCGAGACGCTGCGGATCGCCATCCCTTCGGATCCTGCCTATGTCGATCCGGCCTATTTCGGTTCAACCTCGGAATTCTACCTGATCGACAATCTCTATCCACGGCTTGCCAAATACGCGCCGGGCGACGCTTGGAAATGGGAACTCGACGCAGCGAAATCGGTCGATCTGTCCGATCCGCAGAACATCAAGTTCGAACTGAAACCCGGGCTAATCTGGTCGGGCGGCTTTGGCGAACTGACCGCCGAGGATGTGAAATACTCCTACGAACGGCATCTGAACCCTGACCTCGGGTCGGGGATCATTGCCGAGTTCAAGCTGCTCGACAATGTGGAAGTGACCGGGAAATACACCGGCATTATCCATCTAAAGGCGCCGTCAGCCTCGTTCTGGACGGCGACAATGGTTTTTACCACCGGAGCGATCATCTCGAAAGCAGCAGCGGAAGCGGCGGGCGGCTATTTTGAAGCGGTGCCCACGGCCACGATCGGGCCCTACAAGATGAAAAGCTTTGAACCCGGCATGAAGATCGTTCTTGACCGCGATCAAGGCTGGACAGGCACCCCTGGCGCCTTCGACGAGATCGAGTTGATCCCGATTGCCGACGACAATGGCGCGACCATCGCCTTTGAGGCGGGAGAGTTGGATTTCACCACGCTGAACGCGCTGGATTTCGACATGCTGTCGACCAATCCGCCCAAGGGTGGCGTCGTGAAACTTGCCCAATCAGTCGATCCGTTCTGGCTGGGCATCACCGAAACCGCCCCAGCCTTGCAAGACATTCGGGTGCGGCAAGCGATCCAGCTTGCGGTCGATGTGCCCGCGATCCTGTCGGCCAAGTCTAACGGCAAGGCGGTGCAGGCCACGGGTCTTGCCGCGCCGGGCACACTTGGCGCCCGCACCACCCCGCCGATGGCTCGCGACCTTGAACGCGCCAAGGCGTTGATCGCCGAAGCGGGGGCCGAGGGCACGACCGTCCGGTTGGATTTCGTCAGCACGGCGTCGGACGGCTCGAACGCCACGGCACAGATCATCCAGGCAAATCTCGCTGAGATCGGGCTGGTCGTCGAGTTGAACGGCCAAGACGAGGGCACCTTTTGGTCGATTGACTCGATCCGGGGTACCGATCCGCAACTGCATTTGAAAAGCTGGTTCGGCAACCCGGATGCGCTTTACATCATGCAATATTTCACCCGCGAGCAGATCAAGTCCTGGAACTGGGAGGCCTTGCAGAACGACGAATACGAGGCGCTGGTCGACCAGGCACGCACCACGATCGACGAGGGTGCACGGAGCAATATCTACCAGCGCATGCAAGAGATCATGGAGGCTTCGGGCGATTTCCTGTTCATCTCGCATGAGGCCTACACGGTGCTGTCTCGCGACACGATGGAGGCGGCCTATCTGCCGGACGGACGGCCGGTCTTTGCCGTGTTCAGGCTCAAATAATCGATGCTCACTTTCATTTTGCGGCGGATCGCGCTGGGGTTCCTTGTCCTGACACTTGCCACGGCCTTGCTTTATATTCTTGTGCAACTGGCGCCGGGCGATCCGGCCTCGGCCATGCTCGGGCCCCGCGCCTCGCCAAAGATCAAGGCCGAGTTCCGCGAGAAACTGGGGCTCGACCGGCCGATGCCAGTGCAGATCGTGAACTACCTGATTGCGGTCGGGCAAGGCGATCTGGGGACCGATCTCAAAACCAAGAGACCGGTAGTGGAGACCATCGCTGCGCATGCCCCGCATACGATCGCGCTTGTGGGGGCGGCCCTGCTGCTGGCCGCCGGGCTTGGTATTCCACTTGGTGCCGCGGCGGCGGTCCGGCGGAACGGCTGGTTCGACCGCGCGCTTGGAGTGGCCTCGGTCAGTCTGATCTCGATTCCGCCGGTGGTGATTGCGATCTACGGGATGCTGTTCTTTTCGGCGCATCTGGGCTGGCTTCCCGCCATCGGCGCAGGTGAGGGATTTTGGGACAACCTACGCCACCTGCTGCTGCCCGCCTTTGCCGTGGGAATCGGCTGGGTGGGTTACATCGCCCGCCTTGTCCGCGCCTCGATGATCGAGGTTCTGGGGGCTAATTACATCCGGAACGCCCGCTCCTTCGGCCTGCCATCGCGGATGGTGACCTATCGCTATGCTCTGCGCGCAGCCATCGCCCCGACAATCGCGGTGCTGGGCGTGGGCGTGGGCTATATGCTGGGTACAGCCGCCTTTGCCGAGATCGTCTTTGCCCGCCCCGGCATCGGTAAGATGATGTATGACGCGGTGACCTTGCGAAACTACCCATTGACGCTTGGAGCGGTCCTTTGCGCCACGGCGCTCATGGTTGCGGCCACCACGGTTGCCGATATCCTGAACGCAGCCCTTGACCCACGCTTCAAGGACGGTCGGGAATGAGCGGCACTATCGGCCTCCGTATGCTGTTGCGCGACCCGATGGGGCTTTTCGGGCTGGTGCTGGCCACGCTCCTTATCCTCTCGGCCGTGTTCGCGCCGCTTTTGGCAAGCCACGACCCCGCGGCAATCGACGTGGCCGCCAAGCTGCAACCCCCTTCCGCCGCGCACTGGCTCGGCACCGACGAGATCGGCCGTGACACTTGGTCCCGCGTGCTTTACGGCGGGCGGGTCGCCCTTGCCGTGGCGCTGTCGGCGACCGTTCTTTCGGTGTTTTTCGGCGGGCTTTTGGGGCTGATCGCGGCATTGGGACCGCGCTGGCTCGACCATCTTCTGGTGCTCAGCTTTGACACGGTTCGGTCCTACCCTGTGATTATCCTTGCCCTCGCCATCGGGCCGATCTTCGGCGGCGGGATAGTGGTGCTGTTGGGACTTCTGGTCGCAACCTCGATCCCCTACTACGCCCGCGTCATGCGCTCGTCGGTGATAGCACAAGCCTCCGCCGATTATGTCGAGGCCCTGCGCGCCATGGGCATGGGCCGCATACGCATCGCGCTTCGCCACATCTTGCCCAATGTCATCGGCCCGATCCTGATCCTCGCTTCGATGGACATCCCGGCCTTCATCATGGCCGAAGCAGGGATTTCGTTTCTGGGCGTGGGCGTCAAGGCACCCGCGACGAGTTGGGGGATGATCTTGGATCAGGGTTTCCGTTACATCGGTCACACGCCCTGGCTCGTCATTGCCGGGGGCCTGCCGCTGATCCTCGCGACGCTTGGTTTCACCTTCCTTGGCGAAGCGCTGCGCGACGCGTTCGACCCGCGATTGAAGCGGAGGGGATGATGGGCAAGCCGCTTCTTGAAGTCGTCAATCTCGGCGTCAAATATGGGCCGCTGCAGGCGGTTAACTACGTCTCGTTCCAGCTGGAACCTGGCCGCATCCTCGGCATCGTCGGCGAAAGCGGCTCTGGAAAATCAACGCTCCTCTGGGCGCTGACACGGCTATTGCCCGAAGCGGCGGCGCTGAACTCTGGCGAGGTGTGGTTTGATGGCGAAGACCTGTTGCGCCTTGCCCCTGACCGTTTGCGCGCGCTGCGAGGCAGCCGGATATCCTATATCTCGCAAGACCCAATGACCTCGCTCGCGCCCGGTCTGACCATCGGCCAGCAGATGATGGATGTGTTGCACCGCGAGCCTTGGCCCGCCCGCGAGAAGTGGGCGCGGGCGGTGGATTCGCTTGATTGGGTCAGCCTGCCCGACCCAGAAGCCCGGATGCACATGTATCCGCATGAGCTTTCGGGCGGGCAGCGGCAGCGGGTTTCCATCGCTATGGCGTTGATGCTGAAGCCAGATCTGGTGCTGGCCGATGAGCCCACGACCGCGCTTGACCCGACGCTGGAAGTAGAAATTCTTGCCCTTCTGCGCCGTCTGCAGAGGGAAACCGGTGCTGCGGTGATCTTCGTCACCCATCACTTGGGCGTCGTCCATTCGCTTTGCGACGAAGTGTTGGTGATGAAAGACGGCGATATCCGCGAAGCGGGCACGGTAGCGCAGGTCTTCGCCAAGCCCCAGGACATTTATACCCAGTGCTTACTGCGCTGCGATCCCGCGCGCATCATCAACCCAACCCGCCGCCTGCCGACGATGGCTGATGCCATGGCCGCGCCCGCCTTGCCAATGACCGGCCCCGCCGGGCGTATTGACACCAAGTCGCCCGCTGTCCTGACGCTGGAGGGCCTGTCCGTCACCTACCACCGCCGCGGCCTGATTCCGACGGTTTTGGGCGGCAAAACCGAAAGCATCCACGCTGTCCGGCAGGTTTCATTCGACATCAAACGCGGCGAGACCGTTGCGTTGATCGGCGAAAGCGGATCGGGAAAGACCACCGTCGCCCGGGCGATCCTTGGGCTGGCCCAGCCCGAGGCCGGAAGCATCCGCCTGAACGGCCATGAATTGCGGGGTCAGAACCGAAACGGCTGGACGGCGGCGCGCGCTAAAGTGGCAATGATGTTCCAAGACCCGGGCGGATCACTGTCCCCCCGGATGACCATCGCCCGGCAAGTGGTAGAGCCGCTGATCATCCACGGTCGCGCCACCGAGGCCACCCGCGGCCGGGCGCTGGAGCTTCTGGCCATGGCGGGTCTTGAATCCCGCTATGCCGACCGCTATCCGCATGAGCTTTCCGGCGGTCAGGCCCGCCGCGCCGGGGTGGCACGCGCCTTGGCCCTTTCGCCGGAACTGATCGTTGCCGACGAGCCGACGGCGGGCCTTGACGTCTCGGTCCAGGGTGAAGTGATCAACCTTCTCAATGGTCTGCAAGAGAAACTGCGCATTGCGATCCTGCTGATCACCCATAACATGGCCGTCGTCCGCCACACCGCTGATCGTGCGGTGGTGCTGCTGAAGGGCCAAGTTGTGGAAACCGGCCCGACCGCCGCGATTTTCGCCGGTGCCAAGGAACCCTACACAAGGGCGCTGATTGCGGCCGCCCAGCACAATATCCCTGAACCCGAAAGCCTCTGACATGACCATCCAACCCCCAAAACCCACCTCCGGGCTTGACCTCTGCTACATGCCCGCCGCTGATCAGTTGCAGCTTTTCCGTGCGCGAAAACTGTCCCCGGTCGAGGTCCTGCAGGCCCAGATTGCCCGCGCCGAAGCGGTAGAACCGGTGGTCAACGCGCTGTCGCACCGGTTCTTCGATCAAGCCCTGGCCGAGGCCCGCCAATCCGAAGCGATCTGGATGCATCGCCCTGATGCGGCCCGCGCACTGGAGGGGATCACTTGCGCGGTCAAGGATGAGGTTTCGGTCAATGGTCAGCCCAACACCAATGGCTCGCTGATCTGGAAAGACCAGATCGCCGATCATGACGAAGTGATGATCACCCGGCTGCGCGCCGCGGGGGCAATCTTTCATGCCCGCACCACCACGCCGGAATTCTCCTGCGCCGGAACGACCGAGACGCGGCTGCATGGCGTGACCCGCAACCCCTGGAACCCCGCCTATACCTGCTCCGGTTCTTCTGGCGGGTCGGCGGCGGCGCTGGCTTCGGGCACGACGACGCTGGCCACGGGGTCGGACATTGGCGGCTCGATCCGCGGCCCCGCCGGCGTGTGCGGCGTCGTTGGCTTCAAGCCGCCCTACGGAAGGGTGCCGGTCGAGCCGCCTTTCAACCTCGACTGGTATTGCCACAATGGCCCGATGGCCCAAACCATCACCGATGCCGCGCTGATGCAGAACGTGATCTCCGGCATCCATCCTCAGGACATCGCATCCTTGCGCGAAAAGGTCACGATCCCGACAGAGTTCGGCGATCTGAAAGGCAAGCGCATCGCTTGGTCGCTGGATGTGGGCAACGGGATCGTGGCGGATGAAGTGGCCGAACAGACCGCGTTGGTCGTCGCGGCGTTGCGCGATGCGGGTGCGGTGGTCGAGGAGGTTTCACTTGGCTGGGGCGAACGGGTGCGCGACGCCTGCCGCTTCTATCTTGACCACCTTTTCGGCGCGGCCCTGAAACGCGAGGCCGAGGCGCATCCCGACCTCGTCTGCGACTATACGGCCTGGTACGGAGCCCGGTCGGGGACGACGACCGCAGAACAATTCCTGTGGTCCTACGAAGTGGCAGGCGAGATTTACCAGACTTTTGGCCCCATGCTCGAAGACTACTATGCCTTCCTTTGCCCGCCCTATGTGACCCACGAAATCCGTGCCGACCAGAAACCGTGGGAGCGGATCTCCTTGAAGGGTCGCGATCTTGACAGCGACTATGACATCAACATGCAGGCGCCCTTCAACATGCTCTCGCGCCTGCCGGTCCTGTCGGTCCCCGCAGGCATCGCCCGGAACGGGCTGCCGGGCGGGGTGCAAGTGGTGGCGCGGGCCTACGACGATGCGCGCGTCTTCCATGTCGGCCACGCAATCGAGCGCGCGCTGCCCTGGCTAGACTGCGCCGCTCGGCGACCGATGGCAGGGCGGACCTGACGCCCTCAGGGTAGACGAACGTGCGGGCCAACTTACCGAGTCTGACACCTGTGACAGTGGTCTTTCCGCTGCGCGGAAGAGCGCGGTCTGGACCTGTCCCGGTTTCGTTCCGGTCAGATGGTCATGTTACCCCCCGTTTCAATGCATCCGGTGGGGCGCTGCTGTTCCACCTGCTGAGCAAGCTTTACGAGCGCACCAGCATGGTGATCACAACCAACCCCAGATTGAGCAAATGGGCCGCCGTGTTTGGTGATGCCAGGATGACCACCACATTGCTCGATCGCCTCACCCACCGCTGCCACATCCTAGAAACAGGTACGACCGCTTCCGCTTCATGGCAAGCTCCGCTGCGGCATCCACAGCCAAGAAAA
>JAAFIJ010000075.1 GCA_013298675.1 Rhodobacterales bacterium
CAGAAGTGGAACCACAGTGACACCACGATGTAGAACCCGATCATGGCAATCAACTGGGTGCCATACCCAAGGAACACTGCAAAATACGTCACTGCACACAGCGCCATCAGCGCTATGGCTGGCAAGGGGTGCATGGGGTGAACATAGCCGCGCTTGATCGTATCAAGCGGCCATTTGCGGCGGAACAAGATCATGTTGATAGGCATGAACGTATAGCCCAACAATCCCGACAAGATTGAAAAGGTGATCACTTGGTCAAGAGGCGCACCCAACGCGAAAATCAGCGCGATGGGCACCAGAAAGATAATCGCCCGATATGGCGTGCGGTACACCGGATGCACCGCGCCAAACCAAGCGGGCAGGTAATGGTCACGCCCCATGGAAAACCACGCGCGGCTTGCGTCATTGATACAGCCATTGGCCGATGCAAGTGTTGCAAACAACGTGCCGATCCCCAACAGCCATACCAACCCGTTGGAGCCAGAGATTTGGGCCGCCGAGAACAACGGCGCCACCGCCCCGTTTACCCCGTCACCCAAAAACTCCCAAGGCAGCAATCCTGCGCAAACATACCATGTCAGTGTTGCCGCAATCAGCAGCGTCATGATCCCGGCCAAAGTGCCGAAAGGCAAGGAACGTGCCGGAGAGCGGACTTCTTCGGCGGCTTGGGTCGTACCCTCGATCCCTAGATAGTACCAAAGGCCAAAGTGCATAGCGGCCAGAATACCCAGCCATCCATAGGGCAATGCGGCCTGACCGCTCATCAGGTCCGCGTGACGCATGATGCCAGCGCCCAGCAGCGGTGAGGTTGCGAGGAAGATCACGATGATCGCCACAAAAGCGACTGCGGTGATCACAAGGTTAAAGGTCAACGTTGCCAAAACCCCGCGATAGTTCAGCCAAGCCAGAAACATGATCGACAAGATGATGAACGGCTTTTGGTTCAGCCCGCCCTCATGCCCGGACATACCAGCGACAGTATCGACCAAGAAGCCAATGGTAATCGCATTGCCCGCCTCAAGCATTGTATAGGCGAACACCAGATATAGCCCGACGTTAAAGGCCATCAACGGCCCCATGATGTGCTTGGCTTGGGTGTATTGACCGCCCGCAGCGGCAACCGTCGAGGTCACCTCACTGTCGATCATCGCCACGCAGGTATACAAAATGCCCGCGAACCAGCAGGCAATCAGGGCTGCATAGGCGCCGCCTTTGCCCACCCCAAAGTTCCAGCCCATGTATTCGCCGACCAACACGATCCCGACCCCCAGCGCCCACACATGTGCGGGGCCCAGAACCCGTAACAACCCAACCGACTCGGGGGCTTTGCTTGCAGAGTTTGCCATCTTATGCCCCTAAAGTTTGTGTTGTTCGGTCAAGGCTTCCAACTCGCCCTCACGGGACGAGGTGAGAACCTCTTCGGAGTAGGTGCTGTCGATCTTGATCCAGTCGATCACGATCAGCAGGCCAAACAAGGCAGACAGCGCCCAAGCGGCGTATTCAATCCAGTTCCAGATATCCATTTTTGCCCCCTATTTCCCGTCGAATTTTTCCGCGATCACGTCGCGGTATTCGATGTCAGAGAATTTGATCATCATGTAAAAATAGCCGAGGATAACGACGACCATGACGGCCAGACTCATCCAGCTAAAGCTGTAATCATAGCGCGCGGTGATCATTTCTGCGGCCGAGGCTGCGTCTGCAAAGCCAAGCTTGTTCCATTGCTCGACCATCGCCGCATTCTGGCCAAGGCTTTCCCATGTCGGATTCTCGACCGGTACCGAAACCTTGCTTGACCCTGCAAGGCCCAACCATAAAGGCAAGAACAGCGCGCCCACAGACAAAACCACCAACACGATGACGTCGATGATCTGGCCAAATTTGCTTTGAGTAGGGGGAATGTAACGGGCCATCTATTTCCCCTTCGCTGCTTTGGCCGCATCCATAAACTTGATGTCGAGCCCATACATGAAATCGCGATCTTCGCGGTAATGGCGCAGCATCGCCATGATCGCGGCGGTGTTGAACACCAGCACAAAGGCACCGCCGATCAATAGTAACGCGCGCGCAGCACCTGATGGGGCAAGCCCCCAAGTTCCCCAGGCCACAAAGATGATTGCCAGCCAAAGGCCGACCACAAACGCCCACGCGATCCGCGTGTCACTTTTGTGCATCGCTTCTATTCGAGTATTCAAGTCAGACATAGTTCCCTCCCTATGCCCCTTTCCCAAAACTTTACGCGCCGGGGCACAGGCAGCGTCAGTCAGCACCCGGCTCTTTGGCCGGACAGCTTCCCAGAGTTGCCCTCTGTGTGAATTTTGTTTGCCAATAGGAAACAGTGTTGCAACAATCTGTCAAAGCATTTGATTAAATTCTATGCGGTTTATGAACCATTGCCCTGTGGTGAAAAAAGTTTCTTCTCAGTTGACGAGCCGGATTGACGTGCTAGCGTAGGGAAACGGATTAATACGAGGAGTCGTCGCCATGTGCGGAATCGTCGGGCTTTTCTTGAAAGACCCAAAGCTGGAACCCCATCTGGGCCAAATGCTGACCGACATGCTAATCACCATGACGGACCGCGGCCCCGACAGCGCCGGGATTGCGATTTACTCAACTGGTAAAGTTGGGTCGGGCAAAATCACTGTCCAGTCGGCAACGCCGGACGTGGACTTTGAAAACCTTGATCAGGACTTGAAGAATGCCTTGGGCAAACCGGTTTTGATGCTGGTGAAATCGACCCATGCCGTGTTGGAAATGCCGGCCGATCAGATGGACGCGGCGCGCGCAGCACTTGCACAGTTGCGCCCCGGAATGAAGATCATGAGTTCTGGCGAAGGCATTGAGATTTATAAAGAAGTGGGACTGCCGCGCGATGTGGCTGCCCGCTTTGAAGTCGCGAAAATGCACGGAACCCACGGCATCGGCCACACCCGTATGGCCACGGAGTCCGCCGTGACCACCATGGGCGCGCACCCATTTTCGACCGGCGCCGACCAATGCCTTGTGCACAACGGCTCCCTGTCAAACCACAACGGGGTGCGACGCGAGTTGAAACGCTTGGGCATGACGTTTGAGACCGAAAACGACACCGAAGTAGGTGCCGCTTTTGTCAGCCACAAACTGCAAGAGGGCGAAACGCTGGGTCAAGCCCTTGAGGCGACTTTGACCGATCTTGACGGATTCTTCACCTTTGTCGTCGGCACCAAAACCGGGTTCGGTGTGGTCCGCGACCCAATTGCCTGTAAGCCTGCCGTGATGGCGGAAACTGATCAGTATGTCGCTTTTGGGTCTGAATACCGTGCCATGGTCAGTTTGCCCGGCATTGAGACCGCCCGTATTTGGGAACCTGAACCTGCCACCGTCTACTTCTGGGAACGCTGAACATGCAGACTTTTGACCTTGAAGCGCAGGGGCTGCGCGCGCTTAACCAAGCGCTTCACGACCTTAAGGGCCAGACCAACCAAACCGCATGGGAGGTGGTGAACCCCAAGGGCAGTCATGCCATCGCGGTAGGGGTTGATGCACCGATTGATCTAACGGTGCGGGGATCCACGGGCTATTATTGTGCTGGCATGAACAAGCAGGCGACGATCCGGGTCAAAGGCTCGGCGGGCCCGGGTGTTGCGGAAAACATGATGTCGGGAACAGTGATCATTGACGGCGACGCCAGCCAATATGCCGGAGCCACAGGGCGAGGTGGTTTGTTGGTGATCAAAGGCAACGCCTCGTCGCGCTGCGGCATTTCGATGAAGGGCATCGACATTGTCGTGCACGGAAACATCGGCCACATGTCCTGCTTCATGGCACAATCGGGCAATATGCTGGTGCTGGGTGACGCAGGCGACGCGCTGGGGGATAGCCTGTATGAAGCGCGCCTATTCGTGCGCGGTTCGGTAAAGTCGCTGGGCACCGATTGCATCGAGAAAGAGATGCGCCCAGAGCATTTGGCGATCATCGCGGATCTTTTGAAGCGTGGTGAGGCCGAACACTTGGCCAAACCGTCAGAGTTCAAACGCTATGGGTCGGCCCGTAAGCTATACACGTTCAACATCGACAACGCGTCGTCGTACTGAGGCATATATGAGCGATTTTCCCCATACCCCGCCCAAACAAAGCTGGACCTTTTCCAACGACGTGAACGCAGAGATTCGCCGCGCTGCGGCGACAGGCATCTATGATATTCGCGGGGGTGGCTCCAAACGCCGCCTGCCGCATTTTGATGATCTGCTGTTTCTAGGCGCGTCAATTTCGCGCTATCCACTGGAAGGCTACCGCGAGAAATGTGCGACCGATGTCTGGCTTGGCACCCGCTTTGCGAAAAAGCCGATCCATCTTGATATTCCGGTGACCATCGCGGGCATGTCCTTTGGCGCATTGTCTGGCCCTGCAAAAGAGGCACTTGGTCGCGGCGCGTCTGCGGCAGGCACCTCGACCACCACAGGCGACGGTGGCATGACCGAAGAAGAGCGCGGGCATTCGAATACGCTGGTGTATCAATACCTTCCGTCGCGTTATGGTATGAACCCTGATGACTTGCGTCGGGCTGATGCGATCGAAGTGGTGGTAGGCCAAGGGGCGAAGCCCGGCGGCGGTGGTATGCTGTTGGGGCAGAAAATCTCTGACCGTGTGGCGATGATGCGGAACTTGCCCAAAGGGATCGACCAACGATCAGCCTGCCGTCACCCTGACTGGACCGGTCCAGATGACCTTGAAATTAAGATCATGGAAATCCGTGAGATCACCGATTGGGAAAAGCCGATCTATGTGAAAATTGGCGGCGCGCGGCCCTATTATGACACCGCTTTGGCGGTGAAAGCGGGCGCTGATGTGGTGGTTCTTGACGGGATGCAGGGCGGTACGGCCGCGACGCAGGACGTGTTTATCGAAAACGTCGGCATGCCGATTTTGGCATGTATCCCACTTGCGGTAAAAGCACTGCAAGATCTGGGGATGCACCGCAAAGTGCAACTGATCGTGTCGGGCGGTATTCGAACCGGCGCGGATGTTGCCAAAGCGATGGCGTTGGGCGCTGACGCGGTGGCAATTGGCACTGCTGCGCTGATCGCGCTTGGTGACAACGATCCGGCACTTGAGGCCGAGTATCAAAAGCTGGGCACCACAGCGGGCGCATATGATGATTGGCATGAAGGTAAGGACCCTGCGGGCATTACCACGCAAAACCCAGAGCTGTCCGCACGTTTTGACCCGATCCTTGGGGGGCGCCGCCTTAAAAACTATCTGAAGGTGTTGACCCTAGAGGCGCAGACCATTGCGCGGGCTTGCGGTAAAAACCATCTGCACAATCTGGAACCTGAAGACCTTTGTGCGCTGACCATCGAGGGCGCGGCAATGGCAGGTGTGCCATTGGCTGGCACCAATTGGATCCCCGGCAAGAACGGTTTCTAAACTATTGGCCGGCCTGAACAATCGGGCCGGCTCCTTAATCATAAAGACGACAGGGAGCGACCAAATGGTCAAGGATTTAGCCGCCTACGCCAAGGAAAAGGGCGTTAAATATTTCATGATTAGCTATACTGATCTGTTCGGCGCACAGCGTGCCAAGCTGGTCCCGGCGCAAGCCATCAACGATATGGTCGTTGACGGAGCGGGCTTTGCAGGCTTTGCAACCTGGCTTGATCTGACAGCCGCCCACCCTGACATGATGGCTGTGCCCGATCCGTCCTCGGTCATTCAGTTGCCGTGGAAAAAAGAGGTTGCTTGGCTTGCCTCTAACTGTGTGATGGAAGGCAAACCTGTTGCTCAAGCCCCGCGCAACGTGTTGCGCAAACTGATTGATGAAGCTGCCAAAGATGGCTTGCGGGTGAAAACCGGGGTAGAGCCTGAGTTTTTCTTGCTGACACCAGAAGGCGACAAAATTGCCGACCCCTATGATACCGCTGAAAAGCCTTGCTACGACCAGCAAGCGATGATGCGCCAATATGATGTGATTTCGGAAGTCTGTGACTACATGTTGGAATTGGGCTGGGAGGCCTACCAGAACGACCACGAAGACGCGATTGGCCAGTATGAGATGAACTGGAAATACGACGACGTTCTGCAGACCGCCGACAAGCACAGTTTCTTTAAATTCATGATGAAATCGGTGGCTGAAAAGCACGGCCTGCGCGCAACCTTTATGCCAAAGCCGTTTAAGGGCCTAACGGGTTCGGGTTGTCATGCGCATATCTCTGTCTGGGATCTGGCCGGCAAAAAGAACGCGTTTTCGGACGATACCAAAGAACTTGGCCTGTCGGACCGAGGCCGCAGTTTCCTTGGCGGCATCATGAAACATGCCAGCGCTTTGGCTGCGATCTGCAACCCGACTGTCAACAGCTATAAACGTATCAATGCGCCGCGCACGTCTTCGGGGGCGACTTGGGCGCCCAATACTGTGACTTGGACGGGCAACAACCGCACCCATATGGTGCGGGTGCCGGGGCCGGGGCGGTTTGAATTGCGTTTACCCGATGGTGCGGCAAACCCCTATCTGATGCAGGCTGTGATCCTTGCCGCAGGCATTGACGGCGTGCGCACCAATGCTGATCCTGGTCCTCGTTATGACATTGATATGTATACCCAAGGCCATACCGTTTCGGGTGCGCCAAAGCTGCCGTTGAACCTTTTGGATGCCTTGCGTCTTTACGATCAGGATTCGACGCTTAAAGCGATGATGGGCGAAGAGTTTTCGGCCGCATACATCAAGCTCAAGGGGCGTGAGTGGGACAGCTATGCCAGCCACTTCTCTAAATGGGAAAACGAGCACACGCTGGATATCTGACCCGCGCAAACGATCAAAAAAACCGCCGCACGGAATGCCGTGCGGCGGTTTTTGTTTGCTTTGCAGATCCTAGCGCAAAGCAATGGCGCTGAAAAGAAATCGCGACCCGGGCAAGGCCAAGGCCGCGATAAACTTTGGCGCGCAAAAAATCAGTTCTTCAGATAGGATTCCATGCTGTCTTCCAGCGCATCTTTCCATGGTGTGTGATGAACAGGGGCCATAGTGCCGGTAATCACGGATTTGTAGGCGTGGTTGCGGAACTCCATGATCCCTTCGCCTTTGTGGTGCTTCCATTCAAAGAAAGCCTCACAGGCGCCATCGACATCAAAGCTTGGGTAGTCTGTCTCTGCGATCAATTCCTTGACGTATTCACCCTGATAATGAATGGCGTCATGCGCATCCTTGCCGGCATCTTCGCCCGCAATCCGATCGGCCACATCTTGCAGCAGCACGGATTTGTCGGCAGGGATGGCGATCCGCCCCATGATGGCGTCACGTGCCCACCAAGCCTGCGCGTCGAACATGTTAAACGTGAACCATTGGTCCTGCATGCCGATGAAAAACAGCTTTGGATTATGCACCCAAGCAACGCCTTTATAAAGATCGGCAGTCGCCAAACGGTTGGCCGTTTTCAGCCGCAAATCGTCGGGCAAATAAGGGAAATGGTGCTTATACCCCGTACATAGAATGATCGCGTCAATGCGTTTTGACGTGCCGTCCTTGAAATAAGCATGAGTTTCATCAACCCGCTCGAGTGCTGGCACTTCGGTAAAGTTTTCCGGCCAATCAAAGCCCATAGGGGCGTTGCGGTAGGCAACGGTCACTGTCTTGGCGCCGTATTTCCAGCACTGAGAGCCGATATCTTCGGCCGAATAGGACGATCCGAGCAGCAAGATATCCTTGCCGTTAAATTCCATCGCGTCGCGGAAATCATGGGCGTGCAGAACCCGGCCGCCGAATTTGTCAAAGCCGGGGTATTCCGGCACGTTCGGGGTCGAAAAGTGACCAGAGGCGACGACGACATTGTCAAACTCTTCTTCATACATCCGGTCGTTTTTCAGATCATGCACAGTGACGGTAAACAGACCCGTCGCTTCGGAATACTTCACAAAGCGCACAGCGGTGCTAAAGCGGATCCACGGGCGCACGCCTGCCTTTTTCACCCGACCTTCGATATAATCAAACAACACTGCACGGGGAGGATAGCTGGCGATTTGTTTGCCGAAATGCTCTTCGAAAGAATAGTCGGCAAATTCCAAACCCTCTTTGGGGCCGTTGGACCACAAATAACGGTACATCGATGAATGCACCGGTTCGCCATTTTCATCCAGACCCGTGCGCCAAGTGTAGTTCCATAGACCGCCCCAGTTTGATTGCTTTTCAAAGCATACCACCTCTGGAATGTCGGCACCTGCTTGTGCCGCAGATTGAAATGCACGCAGTTGTGCAAGTCCAGACGGCCCTGCACCAATGACAGCAACCCGCTTTTTCATCATGTATCCCCAGTTATTTTTGCGCTGTTAAAGCGCCATAATTGCTTTGATTTAAGAGTAGCGGGGGCAAGTTTGAAGTCAACGTATTTTCCTTAAGAGAAATAAATATTAATGAGGTCTTGAGGTTGCTTGGCTCAAGCACGCGTCACCGCCCAGATTGATCAAGGTCTTTTCAGACGTTAAACGTCGTATGCCCCCCCAACTGCGGTGGCATCGCCAGCAGACTGTCAGCCAGTCGTTGGGCCACTGGCGTAAGGGCCATGCCCGCAGGGACGAGCAGTCCATAGGGTTCCACCGTGATACCAAGATCAATTGGCAGCACCGCATAGGGTGCGTCGTCAGCGCGGGCAAAAATTTGGGCTACAGCGGTTGCAAGCGGGGCAATGGCATTGGATTGTTGCAGCAACGCAAGAGTTAGCAGAAAGGATGCCGTCGAGATCCGCTGTGGCGGATGGGGCAACCCGTGTGCCCGCAAGGCTGCCATTACCGTGCGCGTCAGGATCGACGTCTCGCCGGGCATGACCCAATCGTAGGTCATCAAATCAGGCGGTAATAGCACGTCCCGTCCGCGCAGGGGATGTCCGCGCCGGACCACCAAAACCACAGGTTCCGACGCCATCAATTTAAACTCTAACAGCGCACGGTCTGCGGTTTCGGGCAGTCGGCCAATAGCGAAATCGAGTTTTCCGTTCAACAGTTGTTGGGTCAGTACATCCGATGTGGCAACGGTCACTTCGGCGGTAACGGACGGATTGACCATGCGCTGACTGCGCAGCGCGGGCAGGACCCTGTCCAAAGCGGGCCCTGTCACAGCCCCAAGCCGGACATGACCGCTTGCACCCGTCGTCACATCGGCCATATCGCGCGCCGCGTCGCGCAGTTCCCTTTGCACCCGTTGCGCCCTGCGCGCCAAAGCCTCTCCGACGGGGGTAAGCGCGATGCCGCGCCCGGTGCGCACGTGGACGGGCTCTTCTGCGATTCTTTCAATCTCTGACAAGAGCCGCGACGCCGCCGGTTGGGTAATGCCAATGCGGTCCGCAGCAAGGCTGAGTTGCCCGGTTTCCTTTAGTGCAGCCAACATGCGCAAATGACTAAGCTTCAACCCTCGTTGCAACAAATGGTCTGGGGATTTCTGCATATTTATACCATTTCAGTTATAATTTCATGCCGTATCATAATTTGACTGATATGTTCGGGCGTAGCAACACTGCCGCTTGGCACTGACCCGAATTTTCCGGGCAGGGGCCCGAAAAAACACCGCCCTTAAGGCGGCCCGTGGGAGGATACACATGAACATCTCAAGACGCGCCTTACTGGCGCTGGCAACTGCATCGGCCATGATTGGTGCGCCGTCCTTTGCACAAGACAAAGGCACGGTTGGTATTGCGATGCCGACCAAATCGTCGGCACGCTGGATTTCGGACGGCAACGCGATGGTAGAGCAGTTCGCGGCCGCAGGTTATGCGACCGATCTGCAATATGCAGAGGATGATATCCCGAACCAGTTGGCGCAGATCGAGAACATGATCACCAAAGGTGTGAACGTTCTGGTGATTGCCGCGATTGATGGCACCACCTTGTCCAACGCTCTCGACAACGCGGCGGCGGCTGGCATCAAAGTCATCGCTTATGACCGTTTGATCCGTGACAGCGGCTCGGTTGATTACTATGCGACCTTTGACAACTTCAAGGTTGGCGTGCAGCAAGCGGAATCTCTGGTTGCCGGTCTGAAAGAGCGTTTCCCTGATCAAAAGCCGTGGAATGTTGAACTGTTTGGCGGCAGCCCAGACGACAACAACGCCTTCTTCTTCT
>JAAFIJ010000076.1 GCA_013298675.1 Rhodobacterales bacterium
CAGCAGGATGATGTCCTTTATCCCGTCGCTGTCGACATCCAGAGGATAGGCCCCTAGGACGGCATTTATCACAAGACCGCTGTCCTTGGCAGATTCAAAGACCAAGGCCCCGCCGCGGGTTGATTTGTTGATATATAGCTGGGCCGGGTCACTGCCACCCGACAGGAACAGATCTTGAAACCCGTCGTCGTTGCAATCAAAGGCTGCGGCACCCCCGCCCACCATGTATTCCCAGTCCCCAGCATAGGTTGCGGTGATGCCAGAAGTGGCAGTTTCTTCAACAAAACTTGGGGTCGCTGGGGTTTGTGCCCAAAGGGCCGCGGGGACGAAAGCGGCGATCAGGCCAGAAAAGATCAGGCGCATCTGGATTACTCTCGCGTGCGGATGTTGTTGATGTGGGTTCCGATGCAGCGGCCCTGTTCCAAGCCAAGATCGACTGCAGAGCGAAAGTGGATACCGCCGTAGAGGCGCGACTGGGCAGCTTCTTGGGCAGCGGGCCAGAACCCGGTAAAGTGGCGCACGGGCAGACCGTCAGCCTGATGGGTCGCGTCGTCAAATGCGTAATCTTCGCCAAATAGGTCGCTCAGCACGGTCGCTGCTGCACCAGATTGGCTGCTGTGGCCCGACGGGTATTCTGGAAAGGGGGGCGTGATCAACATCGGCTCCCATGTCTTGTCGATCACCCGCTTTATATAGGTGACGGGACGCAACAGGTCGTGTTCGTATTTGGCGTTCCAGCAGCCGATAAACCCATCGGCTACGGCCATGCCAAGTTTCGCAAGAACCTCGGCGTTGCGGGGGGCATCTGCATCTTCGCGCGCCAAAATTTCCATCGCGATCGAAATCCAATGACCGGGCGGGGTGGGCGACAGCATCGGGTCATCTGACCAGAACCGTGCAATCAGCTTTTGCTCATCGGTCAGGGATTTGGTGGTCGTAACCACCTCCATCGCCTCGGCGTAAAAGGCAGAGCTTGGATCTTCGCTATAGGCAGGCGGCGGCGGCAGTGGGCAGGCCGCACCATTTGGCATCGCAAAGGGGCGGTTCGCGCCCCATTTGGGCAGCAAAGGCACCTGTTGCAACGCGATTTTGCTGGTGGGCACCCAATTGGCGGGGCCTTCGGTCAGGGTATAGCTATAGGGGAAGCCAAGGTTTTCAATAACTGCCCCGCCATCTGTCGCTGACCAGTCGAGGATATGCTGACCAATCGCTTTGCCATGCGCGATGCTACGCTCAACGACCATAGGATCAACGCCGTCGCTGACCTTGGCCCCCATCACCTCGGTCATACGGGCCAGCGCATGTTGCCCCGTTGGGCCAGTGTTTGCGAAAAACTGGGCGGACGCAAAGGCCAGTGCGGCGTCCAAAACGATGGCGTCGTCATAGGCATCAGTCCCGCGCGCAGGGGCGGCGGTCAGGCCGTTGACCTGCCCTGCGAGGGGGACCAGAGTGTTGTCGCCGCCAATCAGCGCCTCATAGGAGGTGACACCCAGATAGGCAAAGGAGCGACTGGCGACCGGGGGCGAATAGGTGGGCGTGTGGCGCACCAATTCCAGGATCAGCGCATACCAGCCTTGGATCACCTCTTGCGGGGCGGGGCGGGTTTGCGCTGATGCAGCGATAGGGGCAAAGGCCAGAACCCAAGCCAAGATGAACCCCGTTAACAGACGGACGAACACGCGAATTTGGGTCATAACTGGCCTTTGGCGTTGAATTAAACGAAGCGGTTCCACAGGTTTTCCAGCCGCTCTTGGCGACCAGAAATGGGCTGTGGATCAAGGTTTTCGGCCGGTACTCGGGCTGCTGCAGCATCAAGCGATCCTGTCAACATAGATTTCGCCGCAGCGGTGTTCCAGCCTGCGTAACGCGTGTTGCGCGCAGCCTCCATCTCGCCCGATTGCATCAAGGCCATCGCCGATTTCAAGGCACGGGCGCAGGTGTCCATGCCGCCCACATGCGCAAGGATCAGATCCTCGGGATCAAGGCTTTGGCGACGGATCTTGGCGTCAAAGTTGGTGCCACCAGTTTTGTAACCGCCTGCGCGCAAAATCTCATAGAACGCGACAGCTTTTTCGGCATGATTGTTCGGGAACTGATCGGTATCCCAACCCGACTGGTAATCGTTGCGGTTCATGTCGATCGACCCGAAGATCCCCAGCGCGGCCGCGGTGGCGATTTCATGTTCAAAGGAATGCCCGGCCAAAATCGCGTGACCCTGTTCGATGTTGGTCTGTACTTCTTTCTCCAGACCGAAATCCTTTAGGAATCCGTAAACCGTGGCGACATCATAGTCATACTGGTGCTTGGACGGTTCTTGCGGTTTTGGTTCAATCAGGATCGCACCCTTAAATCCGATCTTATATTTGTACTCCACCACCTGCTGCAAGAAACGGCCAGCGTGGTCGCGCTCTGCCTTCATGTCGGTGTTCAGCAGGGTCTCATAGCCTTCGCGCCCACCCCAAAGTACGTAGTTCTGGCCGCCCAGTTTCATCGTCGCATCCATGCAGGATTTCACGGTTGCGGCAGCAAAAGCATAGACATCTGGATCGGGGTTGGTGGCAGCCCCCGACATCCAGCGCCGATGGCTGAACAGGTTTGCGGTGCCCCACAACAATTGAGTTTTATGCGTGCTTTGCTTGACGCCCAGATAATCGACGATCTCTTCCAGATTGCGCAAGCTTTCGGCAAAGGTCTTACCCTCTGGCCGCGCGTCGGCGTCATGAAACGCATAAAAGGGCACGCCGAGAATATCGAACATTTCAAACGCGACATCGGCCTTTAGTTTGGCATGTGCCATCGTGTCGCCGAACCACGCGCGCTCCAAGGTTTGACCGCCGAAGGGGTCGGTACCGGGCCAAGCGAACGAATGCCAATAGGCGGCCGCAAAGCGCAGATGGTCTTCCATCCGCTTGCCCAAGATCACCTCATCAGGGTTATAGTGACGGAAGGCAAATTCGTTGGTCGAATTTGGCCCCTCGTATTTGATTGCGGGGATGTTCTTGAAAAAGTCGGTCATCACAGGCTCCTGATAGCAGTTTGGGCGGCGCGAAAGCGCGCATGGCCCACGTCAAAGGCATCGCGCAGCGCGCGGTCGGGTTCGATGGTGCGCGCAACGGGGGGCAGTGTAGCAATCTCCGCGCCAGCACCGGTTGCGGCCATGATCGCAAGGCGGGCGGCACCAAAGGCCCCGCCAAAATCACCGGCCTGTGGCAAATGCACTGGCAGATCAAGCGCCGTAGCGATGGCCTTAAGCCAGTAGTCGGACTTGGACCCACCGCCAACGGCCAGCAAATGTTCCAGCTTGGTGCCGGTTGCTGCGAGTGCGTCGCGGCTGTCACGAATGGCAAAGGTTACACCTTCCAGCACAGCACGGGTTCCAGCAGCGCGGTCGGTCGCGTGTTCCAACCCGGTAAACGCGCCCCGAATGGACGCGCTGTTCAAGGGGGTCCGCTCTCCACCCAGATAGGGCAGGAATGTTGTGGCACCCGGTGCTTTAAGCTGGGTCAATTCGCCGGTCAGAGTGGCGGCGTCCGCGCCAACAAGATTTGCGTACCAGTTCAAGGCATCGGTTGCGGCAAGGATCACGCCCATCTGGTGCCATGTTTTCGGCAAGGCGTGACAAAAGGTGTGCACGGCGGTTGCCGGATCGGGTTGATAGCCGTCATTGGCCGCAAACAAAACACCAGAGGTGCCGAGGCTGACAAAGGCCTCACCCGCGCGCACAACACCCACGCCCACACCAGCGGCCGCATTGTCCCCTCCGCCACCCGCAACAACCGCACCCGCACCAATGCCCCAACGCTGCGCGAGGGCCGGACGAATTTTACCCGACACTTCGGAACCCTCAACCAATCGCGGCATGTGGCTGCGAGACAGATGCGTGGCCGAGAGCAGCGTGTCAGACCAATCGCGGCGCGCGGTATCAAACCATGCAGTGCCTGCCGCATCTGACATCTCTGCCACGTGATCGCCCGTCAACCACAGACGTAGATAGTCCTTTGGCAACAGGATCTTGGCTGTTTTGTTCCAGATATGAGGTTCATGCGCGCGAACCCACTCCAGTTTCGGCGCGGTAAAGCCGGGGAAAACGATATTGCCGGAAATACTTCGGAATTGGGGGTCGCTGTCCATCCGAGCTGCTTCGGCATGGCTGCGCATGTCGTTCCACAAGATGCACGGGCGCAGCACACTGTCGGCATCGTCCAACAGGGTGGCCCCGTGCATGTGGCCTGACAGCCCGATGCCCTGAACAGCGCCCAAACCAAATGCGGAGAGTTTGTCCAAAACCGACTCTGCCGCCACGATCCAGTCTTGGGGGGCTTGTTCGCTCCACCCTTCGTGCAGGCGCGAGACGGTCAGTGGTGCAGTGGCCTCGGCCAAAACCTCCTGTTTCTCGTTGATGAGAATGCCCTTAAGGCCGGAAGTCCCGAGGTCGAGGCCAATGTACATTTCAGACGGCTTTCGCGGGTTTCTTGCCCATGATGATCATGCCCAAGATATCTTCGTCGGTGACTTCATCGACGTTTACCGTGCCAACGCGCTGGCCGTTTTTCATCACAACCGCGCGGTCACACAGCTTCATTACCGAATGAATGTCGTGCTCGATCAGGAAAATTCCCAAACCTTGCTTTTTCAACTCTTGAATAAGTTCGGCGACCATTTGGGTTTCCTGTGGGCCCAAAGCGGCGGTTGGTTCATCCATGATCAGGATTTTGGCGTTGAAATAAACCGCGCGCGCAATCGCAACAGACTGACGCTGACCGCCGGACAAGGCAGACACAGGCACGTTGAACTTGCGGAAGTTCGGATTCAACCGCGCAAGGATCTTGCGCGTTTCAGATTCCATCGCGCTATCGTCAAGGAAACCGCCAGCACCCACGATTTCACGGCCCAGAAACAGGTTTGAGGCCGCATCAAGGTTATCGGCCAGCGCCAAGGTCTGGTAGATGGTTTCAATGTTATAGCTGCGCGCGTCGCGGGGATTGTTGATCTCGGCTTTTTCGCCATTGATCAAAATCTCGCCCGAATCCGCTTTGTAGGCCCCAGAAAGGCATTTGATCAGCGTCGATTTCCCAGCCCCGTTGTGGCCCAGCAGGCCCACAACTTCGCCAGCGAAAAGATTGACCGACACGTGATCAACGGCTTTGATACCTCCAAAAGAAATCGAGATGTCGCGCAGCTCGACCAGTGGGGTTCCTGTGTTTGTCATGGTTTTCCCCTTATTTGATGTAATTGCGGTAAAGGTTGTCAAGGTAGACCGCCAAAACAAGCGCAACCCCAACGACAATAGAGCGATAGGAGCCGTCACCAAACCCGATCAACACCATGCCCGTCTGCAGCGATCCCATGATAAACGCCCCGATGATCGCGCCGTAAATCGTGCCCACACCACCGGCAAGCGAGGTGCCGCCAATCACGGCCGCGGCGATCACGTACAACTCGTCAAGGTTCCCCAGCGCGTTCGTCGCAGAGTTCAGACGTGCCGAAGATACGATTGCTGCAACCCCCGCCAACAGACCCATCAAAGAGAAAATCTTGACCGTCATCCAGCGTGTGTCGATGCCTGCCAAGGCTGCGGCCTCTGGATTGCCGCCGATGGCGAAAACATAGCGGCCAAACCGGGTGCGCGTCATCAAAATGGTCATAATGATGGTCACCGCGACCATGATCAGCACCGGAATGGCAAACCCATGGCTGATAAACAGTCCTTCTGGTGGAACGGTCAAATTGTTTGCTTTTGCATAGGCATCGACGATGCCCTTTGGCCAAGGGTAGGAATTCACCACAAGCACGGCACCGATCAACGTGCCACATGCCAAAGCCCCGACGACCAGATCACCCCAAACCGGGCGCAAGCGAATATTATGCTTTTGGCGTGCCGAACGCCCGGAATACAAAATCCATACGATGGCAAGACATCCCAGAACACCAACGATCCAGCTGCCGGTAGCCCCCACCGCGCCATACGGCCCGCCACCCAGCAGCGCAAAGGTCGCATCTACGGGTGCCACAGTCTTACCGTCGGCGACAAGAAAGGCCGCGCCTCGCCACACCATCAGACCACCCAAGGTCACGATAAACGATGGGATACCGCGATAGGCGATCAACCACCCATGAAACGCACCCAGAACCGCACCCAAAATGATGCCCACGATCACTGTAACGATCCAGATCGAAGGATGACCGATCCCGACCATTTTCGGCAGAATTTCAACTTGCAACACACCCATCAGCATGCCGATCACACCAATCAGTGAGCCGACCGACAAATCGATGTTGCGCGTGATAATGACCAGAACCATGCCTGTGGCCATGATGCCGATCGATGCTGTTTGAACCGAAAGGTTCCAAAGGTTTCTGGCAGAAAGGAAGATGCCTTGGCCGGTCGACAGATAACCATAGACATGAAACGCAACCCAGATCAGCGCAAGCGCGCCAAGCATGCCTAACATGCGGGTATCAAGCTCTGTTCCTTGAAGAAATCGCGCTACCATGCCGTCGCGGCGATCTTCGCTATGAGAAGCGGAAGAATTCTTTGAATCTGACATATTCTCGTCCAACGCATTGAGCGATAATTAGGGCTATAGCGGTTTGATTTCTTCAAACCCGCCCGCCGAACTATCGGGTGGGGCATGCAACGTATTGCTGCCTGGGGTCATTGTGGGGCGATAAGGAAAATGCCGGCAGGGGATGTCCCCGCCGGCACTTTTAGTGAGCGATTATTCGCAGCCTACGACGCCTGCAACTGCGCCTTCACAAGCTTCCTCTTTCGAGATGTGGCCTGCATCGATCGCAACGTTCAGGTTTGCCGCTGTCAGTGGGGTTGGAGCCAAGAGGATTGCGTTCATTTCAACGCCCTTCTCACCGCCCGAGAACTTCGATGCACCAGCGATCGAGTCCAGAGCCGCGCCGCCAGCCAATGCCGATGCGATTTCGCCTGCTGCTTTACCCAGTTGACGCGCGTCTTTCCAAACCGAAACGGTCTGGGTGCCACGTGCTACACGGTTGATCGCAGCCTTGTCACCGTCTTGGCCGCCCAATGGAATGGTCAGGCCTTGTGCCGCCAAAGCTGCAGCAGCGCCGCCAGCCATGCCGTCGTTTTGCGACAGAACAGCGTCAACAGCGTTGTTGTTCGCGGTCAAGATCTGTTCCATGTTCTTTTGAGCGTTTTCTGGCTTCCAACCATCAGAGAAAGCTTCTCCAACGATTTTGATTTCGCCAGCGTCCACTGCGCCCTGGATAACCGACATCATGCCCTGAAGCAGGAAGCCAGCGTTTGGATCACCTGGGTCACCCTTGATGATGGCATAGTTGCCAGCAGGCTTTGCTGCGAAAACGTTCTCAGCGATGATACGGCCAACGCCGACGTTGTCGAAGGTCAGATAGAAGGTGCGCGCATCTTCGATCAGACGGTCATAGCCTACGACTGGAATGCCTTCGGCAGCCGCTTTTTCAATTCCTGGGCCGATTGCGTCTTTGTCCCAAGCGTTGATGATCAAGGCGTTTGCGCCCTGTGCGATCAGCGCATCGATGTCGGACAATTGCTTTTCCGACGACGACTGTGCGTCAGCCGAAATGTACTCGTCGCCAGCAGCTTCGATAGCGGCTTTCATTGCAGCTTCGTCGATCTTCCAGCGCTCTTCCTGGAACGAAGCCCAAGACACACCGATTTTTTTGCCTTCAGCCAAAGCAGCCGAAGAGAATCCTGCAGCCGCGATGATCGCGACCAAAAGAGCATTACGCATGTTTATCCTCCCTATGGATTTGGCCAGCGAAAATGGCCAGCACGACGGATTCGTCGAACATTCCCGAAAGTGAACTGGATAAATTCAGTTGTCAAAATAAAAATGATGCGCCAAGCTGGGGGTGCGGCAAAATAGTGCGAAAGCTTCGTTGAAAAATGCTGTTCTGCAGCGAAAACGGAAAAAAGCGCCCATTCCACGTCAAATCCTGGAAATTTTTAGTTTGGAGGCCGAATAAATGAAACGTCTGACCTCTAAATCCGAAGATTCTACGGCAGAAATGACGCATGCGCGTCCTGGAGTGGGACCGCTGATTCCCCCTTTGTCCGATAACTTGCGGCCCATTCGGCTTCAGGTTTTTGAACGGATTCGGGCTGCAGGCTTGATCGCGCGCGTCCAGTTGGCCAAAGAGTTGAACATCAGCCCGGCAACCGTGACGACGATCACTGCCGATCTGATCGATTCGGGGTTGATCGAAGAAGTTGCCGCCTCTCGTGATGCTGAGGTGGTGCGTGGCAGGCCAGCGGTTGCCCTAGGGGTGCGCGAACGGGCACATCTTGTTGCTGGCATGAAGCTGTCGGACCGAGAGCACACCGTAGTGATCGTCGATTTCGCGGGCAACCGTATCGCTGATGATGTCATCCCCAGAATGCCGGGGCCGATCTCTGTGAGCGACCTTTTGCAAGCAGTAGAGACACTGCTTGATAGCGTTTGCGCCAAAGCTGAAATTGCCCGCTCGGATCTTTCGGCCATTGGTCTGGGGGTCCCGGGTTTTGTCGACAGTGCGCAAGGACTGGTGATTTGGTCGTCGGTTCTGAACGAGCGTGATGTGCGGCTAGCTTCGGCGATTTCCGCAAAGCTTGGCGTGCAAGCCTATGTCGACAACGACGCCAACACAGTGGCGCTTGCTGAATTGTGGTTCGGATCAGGTCGCGGGTTGTCGGATTTTGCCGTCGTAACGATTGAGCACGGCTTGGGCATGGGGCTGGTCATGAACCACCGGTTATTCCGTGGGTCGCAGGGTCTGGGGATGGAGTTGGGACATACCAAGGTTCAACTTGACGGCGCCCTTTGTCGCTGCGGTCAGCGTGGCTGTCTTGAAGCCTATGTCGCCGACTATGCCTTGGCACGCGAGGCGGCGACGGCGCTGAACTGGGGCCACAAAGAGGGGCAGTCCCTGTCTGTTTTGCTGGAAGGTTTGTTTGACCATGCCAAAGCAGGAAATGCGACGGCGCGGTCAATCTTTCGCCGCGCGGGGCGCTATCTGGCGGTCGGGCTGTCGAATGTGATCAACCTGTTTGACCCCGAACTGATCATTCTGTCGGGTGAGCGGATGCGCTATGACTATCTTTACGCAGCCGAAACGCTGGCAGAGATCGAAAACCTGGCCATCGTGACTGGGCGAAAGCGCGTTCCAATAGAGATACACGCTTGGGGTGATATGCTGTGGGCGCACGGCGCTGCGGCGCTTGCGCTGTCGATCGTAAGCGAAAACCAGGTCAGTGCCCTGCGTGAGATTGCGGCGCAGTAAGCGACGTTTGGGCGAACCCGAGAAACCTTTAGGCACAGGTCCAGGTGGCGACAGCCGCTTTCAGATAGGTAAGGAACTTTTGGACCTTTAGTGTTCTGTGCAGGTCGACATGCGTGACCAGCCACAACGGCGCATCCCATTCGGGGATAGAGGGCATCACTTCGACCAGTTCTGGATCGCGACTCGCCTCTTGCACGGCAAGAAAGCCAATGCCGGCTCCAGCCCGCACTGCCGATTGAGTGGCCGTGATATCATTTACCCGAAAAGAGATCGCGGCGTCCGGGATGTTTTTGCGCTGCCACAGATAAAAGGGTGCGCGATTTTCAACCTCATCTGATCCGATGAATTTGTGGTGTTTCAAATCCTCAAGGCCCACAGGCATCCCGTGCTTCGCGACATAGTCGCGTGAGGCATAAAGCCCTGTCTGCAGTTTTAGAAACGGCTGCACCACGTTGTCAGGTTCTTGGGGGATGACGCCGGCGCGGATGGCCACATGCGCCTCGCCGTAGTCAAGCCGGTAGACACGCATATCGGTCAGAAATCTGACAGTCAAATCAGGGTAAAGCGCCTGAAACCCAGCCAGCACCGGCACCAACATGCCCGAAAACCCGGTGATAGAGGTGATCACCAACTCTCCG
>JAAFIJ010000077.1 GCA_013298675.1 Rhodobacterales bacterium
TTCAATCCAAAGACTTGCTGTTAACCGAAACACTGGCCTACCTGTCGGACGAATACCGTACGCATTTTGCGCAAGCGTTGTCCCACGCTGGGCCGTCTGCAGCCGAACAGTTGTTTGCAATGATATCAGCCGATTTTTCAGCGCATATCGCTACACCACCACGGCTTGCGGCATGGGTGTCGTTTTGGGGCGAGGCGCAAAGCAGACCGCTGTATCAGGCGCGCTGCGGGGCGAATGATGCAGGGTTTATCGCGCAAAAAGAGGAAATGTGCGCGGCCTTGATCGCCCAAGGCGGCTATGACGGTGACGCAGTGCGTATCGCGCGCGTGTTGCGAGTGACGTCTGAAGGCGTTTGGATGGACATGGTCACAAGTGCAAACAGCTATTCCCCTGAAGAGGGTTTGCGCACAGTTCTTTGCGCTGCCGCTGCCTTTTTCCCACGCCATTTCAACGAAAGTGGTCTGATCGCCTAGCGATCAAAGGGGCCCTAGAGTACCCTTTTCCGCCCTTCGGGTCGGGCTTTCTGGACTTAGCGGCGCAATTGGTCTGGACATAAGTGGATCGGGCACAATCTTGGATGATGCCGCAAAGATGATCGCAGACCACACCGGGTGGATTGCACGTTTATTTCAGCGAGGTTGCGCCATGCAAGGCTATACAAATTCCAATGATATCAGTGCGGTCGTTGCCGCCGACAAGGCGCATGTCTGGCATCACCTTAGCCAGCATAAAGGCTATGAGCAGGCCGAAGTTGACCCGCGGATCATCGTTGAGGGCAAGGGGCTTCGGGTTTGGGACGCGCGCGGCAAAGAATACATCGATGCGGTATCGGGCGCGGTTTGGACAGTGAACGTCGGCTATGGTCGTGAAAGCATTGCCAATGCGGTCCGCGATACTCTGCTGAAAATGAACTACTTTGCCGGTGTTGGCGGGTCAGTTCCGGGCGCGCTTTTTGCCGAACGGTTGATTTCTAAGATGCCTGGCCTGAGCCGCGTTTACTATTCCAACTCTGGATCCGAGGCGAATGAGAAGGTCTACAAGATGGTGCGCCAAATCGCGCACAAACATCATGGCGGCAAAAAGTGGAAGATCCTCTACCGTGAACGTGATTATCACGGCACCACGATCGGCACACTTGCGACAAGCGGCCAGCTAGAGCGCGCGGCACAGTATGGGCCCTACCCAGACGGCTTTGTCATGGTGCCGCACTGCCTTGAGTATCGCAAGCAGTGGGATGTTGAAAACTATGGGATGCGGGCCGCGGACGCGATTGAAGAAGTGATTTTGCGCGAAGGTGCAGACACCATCGGCGCGTTGGTGCTGGAACCAGTGACCGCCGGCGGCGGTGTGATCACGCCTCCAACAGGTTACTGGGAGCGCGTTCAAGAGATTTGCAAGAAATACAACATCTTGCTGCACATCGACGAAGTGGTGTGCGGCGTTGGCCGTACCGGCACTTGGTTTGGTTATCAGCATTACGGCATCAAGCCTGATTTCGTGACGATGGCCAAAGGCGTTGCCTCGGGCTATGCGGCTATATCGTGCACTGTGACCACCGAAGCCGTGTTTAACATGTTCAAAGATGCGGGCGATCACATGTCGTATTTCCGCGATATCTCGACCTTTGGCGGGTGCACTGCCGGACCTGCGGCCGCATTGGAAAACATGCGGATCATCGAAGACGAGGATCTGCTGAACAACACACTGAAAATGGGCGCGCGGGTGATGGACAACCTGCATGCCTTGATGGACAAGCACAAAGTGATCGGTGACGTGCGGGGCAAGGGGCTGTTCTGCGGGGCGGAACTGGTTGCTGACCGGACCACCAAGGAACCGATGGACGAGAAAAAGGTCGCGGCCGTTGTGGCGGATTGTAACGCTCAGGGCGTGATCATCGGCATGACCAACCGCTCTATTCCTGGTCTGAACAACACCTTGTGTTTGTCACCCGCCTTGATTGCAACGGCCGATGACATCGACATGATCACGGGCGCCATCGACAAGGCTTTGACCAAAGTTTTCGGCTGATCTAACCGACCGTACAAGAAAGACGCCGCCCTTTTCCATAAAGGGGCGGCGTCTGGTTTTGGTGGCCAAACCTTTTGCCGCGTATTGCCAAATGCCTTGACACTGAAACCATTTGTTTGCCCTATAAGGCCAGACTTTTGTCGTGCATGAGGCCAGAATGTCGATCCCTGCCGAATCTTTTGTGTTGCCTCCAACTGCACGCGGGACCTTGCAGCAACGTATTCGCCAGATGGTGACAGAGGGGGTTCTGGCCGGGCGCTTTCGGGCAGGGCAAAAGATGCCATCATCACGCGGATTGGCCGAACATCTGGGGATTTCGCGGATTACGGTCACCCTGTCATATGCCGAACTCGTCAGTTCCGAATATCTGATGGCCAAAGGGCGGTCCGGTTACTTCATCTCGGAAAATGCGCCGCGCGCCTCAGAATTGCCCGCCCGGGCGCCGCGCAGTGAAGGGGCCGATTTCGCCCGGTTGGCGGGCCAGAAATATTCCAGCCTTGCTACGGTTGAGCGCCCCTTGGATTGGGAAAGCTATAACTTTCCCTTTATTTACGGCCAAGCCGACCCCAGCCTTTTTGATCATCAAAATTGGCGTCTGTGCGCACTACGCGCCTTGGGGCGCAAGGATTTTGGCGCGCTGACATCTGATCTGTATGATCGTGACGACCCGCTGTTGATCGAACATGTCCTGAGGTCGATCTTGCCACGTCGCGGTATTGCCGCGCGCGAGGACGAGGTGTTGTTGACGATGGGCGCGCAAAATGCCTTATGGATCACGGCCGCGGTTCTGCTGGGTCACGGTCGACGTGCCGTGGTTGAAAATCCGGGCTATTCGGGGCTGCGCGGTGTGCTGGAACCGTCTGGCACGCAGGTGATTTCGGTTGATGTCGATGCTGATGGCCTGCCACCTGATGCCTTGCCTAAAAACGTCGATGTGGTTTTCACCACCGCCAGCCACCAATGCCCGACCAACGCGACCATGCCTTTGCCGCGCCGTCTTGCCCTGCTAGAGGCGGCAGAACGTGACGGGTTTGTGATCGTCGAGGATGATTACGAATTTGAAATGAGCTTTCTGAAGCCTGTCTCGCCCGCGCTAAAGTCTTTGGACAGTCAAGGACGGGTTGTCTATGCGGGATCGTTTTCCAAATCGGTCTTTCCAGGCATGCGCTTGGGATACCTGGTCGGGCCTGCCAGTTTCATCCGTGAGGCGCGCGCCCTTCGGTTGATGATGTTGCGCCACCCACCGGGCCATATACAACGCACAATGGCCTATTTCCTTAGCCTTGGGCATTATGACGCGCTGATCAACCGGATGCGCAACGCCTATAAGCGCCGTCGCCAAGTGATGGATGATGCGATCCGCGAGCATGGCTTGACGGTGGCAGGGCAGGGCGGTTTTGGCGGGTCCAGCTTTTGGATGCGCGCCCCTGTGGATGTAGATACTGAACTGCTTGCATCAGCCTTGCGCTCTGATGGGGTCTTGATCGAACCGGGCCGTGCGTTCTTTGAGCCGAACGCAGCACCGAAGAATTACTATCGTTTGGGATATTCGTCGATTTCGCCTGCGAAAATACCCGAGGGGATTGCCCGCATTGAACGCGCAATCAGAGCTGCCTGACGCTGCAAATCTGGCCTTATGCAGGCCGCTGGTTTGGCCCTAAGCCGTCGGGGCGCCGGACGTTACAACCTTGCCAAACCACCTATGCATCAGGAGCGTCGCTATGAAAATGACCACCGAAGAGGCCTTTGTCAAAACCCTGCAAATGCACGGAATTGAACATGCTTTCGGGATCATCGGGTCTGCCATGATGCCGATCTCTGATATTTTCGGCAAAGCGGGGATCAATTTTTGGGACTGCGCCCACGAAGGCTCTGGCGGGATGATGGCTGACGGGTTCACCCGTGCCACCGGCAAAATGAGCATGATGATCGCGCAGAATGGCCCGGGCATCACCAACTTTGTGACAGCCGTCAAGACGGCCTATTGGAACCACACACCGCTGCTGTTGGTGACGCCGCAAGCGGCGAACAAAACCATCGGTCAAGGTGGTTTTCAAGAGATGGAGCAGATGAACCTGTTTGCCGATTGCGTCGCCTATCAAGAAGAGGTGCGTGATCCAAGCCGTATCGCTGAGGTGCTGAACCGGGTGATCCTGAACGCGCGTCGCGCCTCTGCGCCCGCACAAGTTAACGTGCCGCGCGATTACTGGACCCAAGTGATCGACATCGACCTGCCTGCGATCGTCGAATTTGAACGCCCCTCGGGCGGCGAAGACGCAATCAAAGCGGCGGCTGATCTGCTGTCCGGGGCAAAATTTCCGGTCATCCTGAACGGCGCTGGCGTGGTTTTGGGCGGGGCGATCCCAGCGTCTATGAAGCTGGCAGAGCGTTTGGATGCCGCAGTTTGCGTTGGCTATCAGCACAACGACGCCTTTCCGGGCAGCCATCCACTGTTTGCCGGACCCTTGGGCTATAACGGGTCCAAAGCGGGGATGGAGTTGATCCAGCAGGCCGACGTGGTTTTGTGCCTTGGCACACGCCTGAACCCGTTTTCGACGCTGCCGGGGTATGGGCTCGACTATTGGCCCAAAACGGCCAAAATTATTCAAGTGGACATTAACCCAGACCGCATTGGCCTGACCAAAAAGGTCGCCGTTGGAATTGTGGGGGACGCGAAAAAGGTCGCCGTGGGGATCCTTGCACATCTGTCCAGCACTGCGGGTGATGCAGGCCGGGCGGACCGCAAAGCCACGATCGCGCAAACCAAGTCGGCTTGGGCGCAGCAATTGTCCTCGATGGACCACGAAGAGGATGATCCGGGCACCACGTGGAATGAACGCGCCCGTGCTGACAAACCTGAATGGATGAGCCCGCGCATGGCATGGCGCGCAATTCAGTCCGCTTTGCCCAAGGATGCGATCATCTCGTCGGATATCGGCAACAACTGCGCCATAGGCAACGCCTACCCGTCTTTTGAAGCGGGACGTAAGTATCTGGCGCCGGGGCTATTTGGCCCTTGCGGTTACGGGCTTCCTGCGGTTGTGGGGGCTAAAATCGGCTGCCCGGATGTACCAGTGGTGGGTTTTTCGGGCGACGGTGCTTTTGGCATCGCGGTCACTGAATTGACTGCAATTGGGCGCGGCGAATGGCCGGCCGTCACCCAAGTTGTGTTCCGCAACTATCAGTGGGGTGCGGAAAAGCGCAACTCAACCCTTTGGTTTGACGACAATTTCGTCGGCACCGAACTTGATACCCAAGTGTCTTATGCCGGGATTGCCAAGGCTTGCGGGTTGCAAGGCGTTGTCGCCCGCACGATGGATGAATTGCGCGCGGCCCTGACCAAAGCGATTGATGACCAGATGAACCACGGCAAGACCACCTTGATTGAAGCGATGATCAATCAGGAACTGGGAGAGCCGTTCCGTCGCGACGCCATGAAAAAGCCCGTGGCCGTTGCAGGCATATCGGCCAGCGACATGCGCGCGCAAAAGGGATGACATTGCCCTTTGATCTGGGTTGGATGGGCGCGGTCTATATGGCGGTGGCCATCCTGATTTCTGCCTTTGTGCGTGGCTATTCGGGGTTTGGTTTTTCGGCATTGGTGATCTCGGCTTCGGCCCTGGTCACCAGTCCGCTGAATTTCGTGGCGGTTGTTGTGATCTGCGAGGCGGTGATGTCGGCGCAGGCTTGGCGGGGTGCGGGTCCAAACGTGGATTGGCGGCGCGTGGGCTACTTGATGGCGGGTGCTGCGGTCGGCATGCCTTTGGGACTTTGGGCCCTGACCTCGATATCGGCTGACACGGCTCGGGCGGTCATTTCGGGCTATGTGCTGTTGATGTGTCTGATCTTGCTTGCCGGTTGGCAATTTGGCCGTGAACTGCGCGGTGCGCCCGCGAACCTGATCGCGGGGGTTGCGTCTGGTCTTGCCAATGCACCGGGGATGGGGGGGCTGCCGGTCGTGGCGTTCTTTGCCGCCCAAACCATGGAGGCGAATGTTTTTCGTGCGACTTTGGTCGCGTATTTCCCAGTCCTCGATATCTTTTCTGCCCCTTTGTATTTCATGAGCGGGATGGTCAGTTGGGATACGCTTTGGGCAAGCCTCTTTGCGCTCCCGATGGTGTTCTTGGGCAACTGGTTGGGAAGTCGGCATTTTTTCAGCACCGACCCACAGGATTTTCGCCGCTTTGCGATCATCTTGCTTGGCGGTCTTGCGATCCTTGGCCTTGTAAAGTCGGTGATTTGAATGCTGTTGGTCATCAATGCAGGGTCTTCGTCGATTAAAACAGCGGTGTTTGACGACCATTTGCAGCATCGGTTTGCAGCCAGCGTCAGTGAGATTGGCTCGACCGCAATGCTTCATGCGGGTGGGCAACGTGCTGAGTGCATTGCGCCTGATATCGAGGCGGCGTTGCGGCTTTGTTTGGATGCTTTAGCAACTGCTGGTTTGTCGTTTGATCAACTGACGGGGGCTGCGCATCGCGTGGTGCATGGGGGCAGTGCTTTTGCGCAAGCTTGCAGGATCACACCGCAGGTCATAACCGCAATTGAAGACTGCGTCCCCCTCGCGCCGCTTCACAATCCGGCAAACCTTACGGCCATTCGCGCCCTTGCCGATCTGTTCCCCAACTTGCCGCAATATGCAAGCTTCGACACCGCTTTTCATGCGACCAATCCTAAAGTTGCGGTCACCTATGCCTTGCCCCAAGAACCGCGCAATCTGGGGATTAGGCGCTATGGGTTTCACGGGATAAGTTATGCTGGAATAGTTCGAAAAGTGAAAGAAATATCCGAAAATAGTCTCCCAAGACGCCTGCTTGCATTGCATTTAGGCAATGGTGCTTCGCTCTGTGGTATCGTAGACGGGCTGTCGGTCGCAACGTCGATGGGGTATTCCCCGCTGGACGGATTGACGATGGGTACCCGTACGGGCAGCATCGATGGCAATGCCGTTCTGCGCATGGCCGAAGTTTACGGCATCAAAGAAGCCTCGACAATGTTGAACCGTCAAAGTGGATTGCTGGGTCTTGGCGGCTGCAACGACATGCGTCAGCTGCACGATGCCACAACGCCTGAGGCCACGTTTGCAGTTGAACATTTTTGCTATTGGGCCGTTCGTCACGCGGGATCGATGATCGCCGCAATGGGCGGGCTGGATGCCATCGCCTTTAGTGGTGGTATTGGCGAAAATGATGAAAAGGTGCGCAGCGCCATCGTGGCGGGACTGGCTTTTGCGGGGGCGGTTCCGGTTTGGGTGATCCCTGCCGAAGAAGAGCTGACCATCGCAATGGAAGCGCGCGCCGTGCGCAAAGCTGAGCGCGAGGGGAGGGGTGCCCAAAACCATCCTTCGTCATAGGCCGGACATGGCCTTCGGAATTACAGCAATATTTCAGGCGAAGATATGGCCCGCGAACAATTTTCTGACTTATCGCGCCAAAGTGTGACTTTGTATCGTAAGGGCCCTTGTTTGGCGAAAAACTTCCATTCACAACTGTCGCAAAGGCAGTGCATAACCAGAGCGAACGGGGCCAGAATGACGGTTCAACCAACACTTAATCTGTCGCCCGACGTTTCTGATGAGGTGCGCAAGACCACATGTTATATGTGCGCCTGCCGCTGCGGGATTAACGTCCATCTGACCAGCGGGAAAGTGACCTATATTGAAGGCAACCGCGACCATCCGGTCAATAAAGGTGTGCTTTGTGCCAAAGGTGCCTCGGGCATCATGCAGGTCACGGCCCCGTCACGGCTCCGTGCTCCGCTAAAGCGTGTGGGTCCGCGCGGCACTGGCGCGTTTGAAGAAATATCATGGGATGAGGCGCTTTCGCTTGCGGTGTCGTGGATGAAACCCTTGCGCGAAACGGCCCCCGAAAAGCTTGCCTTCTTTACCGGGCGTGATCAGTCACAGTCCTTTACCGGCTGGTGGGCGCAGGCTTTTGGCACACCGAACTATGCAGCCCATGGCGGGTTTTGTTCGGTAAACATGGCGGCGGGTGGAATTTACACCATCGGCGGCGCGTTTTGGGAATTTGGCCAACCGGATTGGGAGCGGACAAAGCTGTTTGTCCTGTTTGGCGTGGCCGAAGATCACGACAGCAACCCGATCAAAATCGGTTTGGGTAAACTAAAGGCGCGCGGCGCGCGGGTGATCGGAGTGAACCCGATCCGCACCGGCTATAACGCGGTTGCCGACGACTGGTTGGGCATCACGCCCGGGACTGACGGTTTGCTGATCCTTAGCTTGATCCATTGCTTGCTTCAGGCGGGCAAGGTCGACCTTGCCTATCTTGCTCGATTTACCAACGCGTCTTTGCTGGTGATCGAAGAGGGGCCCGAAAAGGGCATGATCGCCAAGAACGCCGAAAGCCAGCCTTTCGTCATTGATGCGCGAACCGGTATGCCGGCACCTTGGGATGGTAAAGGTGTGCAACCCGATCTGGGCGCGACTTATCAAGGCAACCGCACTGTGTTTCAGCACATGGCGGAACGATATTTGCAGCCCGAATATGCACCCGAGGCGGTAGCTGATCGGTGCGGAATTCCCGCACGGCGCATTCATCAGCTCGCCGCGGAGTTGGCCCGCGTGGCCTTTGATGAGGCGATAGAGATCGCGCAACCTTGGACCGACTTTCGCGGCGATAAACATGAAAGTATGACTGGGCGGCCGGTGTCTTTTCACGCCATGCGCGGAATTTCGGCCCATTCCAACGGCTTTCAAACCGCGCGCGCATTGCATCTGTTGCAGATTGTTCTCGGCACTGTCGAGGTTCCGGGCGGCTACCGCTTGAAACCCCCCTATCCCAAACCGATGGAGGCGCATCCGACCCCGCATTTCGTGGCATCTCCTGGCAAGCCGTTGTCTGGCCCGCATCTGGGCTATGTGCGCGGACCTGAAAATCTGGCGCTGAAGGAGGATGGCAGCCCCGCCCGCATTGATAAGGCGTTTACGTGGGAAAATCCGTTTTCGGCGCATGGGTTGATGCATATGTTGATCCCCAACGCACATGCGGGTGATCCATATAAGATCGACACGTTGTTCCTCTACATGGCCAATATGGCGTGGAATTCGTCGATGAACTCTGCCCGCGTGATGGAGATGTTGACCGATAAATCGCCGGACGGTGAATATGTGATCCCGCGCATCATCTATTCCGACGCCTATGCCAGCGAGATGGTGGCCTATGCCGACCTGATCTTGCCGGACACCACTTATCTGGAGCGGCACGATTGTATCAGCTTGCTCGACCGCCCGATTTCCGAACCCGAAGCGGCGGGCGACAGCATTCGGTGGCCGGTGATCGAACCCGACCGCGATGTGCGCCCGTTTCAATCGGTGCTGTTGGATCTGGGCGCGCGCTTGGGTCTGGCCCCGATGGTCAAAGAAGACGGCAGCCCCAAGTTCACGGACTATGCCGACTACATCATCAATCATATTCGTCGCCCCGGCGTGGGGCCGCTGATCGGATTTCGTGGCGCTGACGGCAGTTTGGAAGGGCGTGGCGATGCCAATCCTGACCAGCTGCAACGCTATATCGAAAACGGGGGCTTTTATCAGGCACATGTGCCCGAAGAGGCCACGTTCTATAAGCCGTGGAATGCGGCCTATCAAGATTGGGCCGTCAAAACCTCGTTTTACGAGACCCCGCAGCCTTATCTCTTTTCGATCTGGTCTGAACCAATGCGCAAGTTCCAGATGGCAGCCGAAGGGCTGGGCCCGTATCAACCACCAGACCATCTGCGCGCGCAACTGAAGCGCGCGATGGACCCGTTGCCCGTCTGGTATTCGCCCTATGCCGAAGATGGTTTTACCGTTCATGCCCTGACTCAGCGGCCGATGGATATG
>JAAFIJ010000078.1 GCA_013298675.1 Rhodobacterales bacterium
TAAGTAAAGCCAAAACGCCCGCAGTCATACTGCGGGCGTTTTGCATTTCGTCGGCCATTGATGACGTGCTGTGATTTGTTGTGCCTGCGCCTGCCTAAGAACCACGCTTTCGGCACGCATCCGCAAATCGGCCGCGTTCGTGTCGTTTCATGGCCAGCGCGCGTTGTGCCAAGTCTTGAAGACCGTCAAACGGGCACCCAGATAGCGTCCTAAGGTTTTAAATGGAGCAGTAGATGGCCAAGTCGTTTCTCGATGGACTTTTAGGTGGCGTGCAGTCTTTGACCGGCGGCAAGTCAGCAGCGGATCTGACGCAAACTGCAAAAGACAGTTGGAACAGCCAGTCAACACTGACCAAGGGCGCAATTGCCGGTGGGATATTGGGTATCCTATTGTCAGGCAACGCACGCAGAATGTTGGGCGCGGGTGCCAAGGTGGGTGGGGCCGCAGTGATCGGCGGTTTGGCCTATAAGGCCTATGAAGACTGGAAAGCCGGCAAGGCCGCGCAGACAAGTTCCCCAGATCAACCCCTAGAGTTGCCGCATCCGTCAGACGCTTTTTTGCCCCATGATCAGAATGCTGCGGATGACTTGTCGTACAAACTGCTGCAAGCGATGATTGCTGCGGCCAAAGCCGACGGGCAGGTGACGCCGCAAGAACGCGCCCGCATCACCGAACAATTGCCGCGCTTGGCTTTGGGCGAAAGGGCGCAGGCGATGCTGACAGATCAGTTGGACACGCCGCTTGATATCGCGGGGATTGCATCTTTGGCCACATCAGAGGCGCAGGCTGTCGAGATCTATGCGGCATCTTTGTTGGTGGTTGATCCACAAGGCGGGGCCGAAAAGGGTTATCTTGCAATGCTTGCAGCCCGGCTTAATCTCGATCCAGGGCTTGTTGCCCATCTGCACGCAAGGGCAGGGTCTGTCGCCTGATCCCTTTCGAACCGAACTCTTGGGGGATTGGCGGGGTCGCGTTGCTGGTCGCCCTTTCCGCAAAAAATTTGATCAAAATCGGACTGGGGCGATTGAAACCACCCCCGAGAGGTGATCAGACTGCACCCAATGGAGGTGCAGATGACAAAGGTGTTTATCAACGGTTTTGGCCGGATTGGACGATCAGTCTTACGCGCATGGGCCCTTGGCGGGGCCCCGGCTTTGCAGATCGTCGGCATCAACGACATCACATCGGCCGAAATGTGCGCTTATCTGTTTGAATTTGACTCTGTCTTTGGTCCGTGGGCGGGCAATGTATCACTTACGACTTCGGCACTGATTGTTGATGGCTGCGAAATCCCATTGTATTGCGCGCCTGACATTTCCACTTTGGACCTTTCAGGGGTGGATGTCGTGATGGAATGTACAGGACGCGCTGATACCGGAGCAGTAGCGACCCGTGGACTGAATGCCGGCGCGAAACGAGTTTTGATCTCTGGTCCTGCAAGTTGCGCTGATGTTACCATCGTTTTGGGTGCGAATGAGGCAGCACTGGATGGGCAAACGATTGTTTCGAACGCATCGTGCACGACCAATGCGCTGGCGCCTTTGGTCAAGGTGATCGACGAACACTGGGGCGTTGTCACCGGGTCGATGACGACCATTCATTGCTATACCGGCTCTCAGCCAACGGTTGACGCTCCGGCCGCAGATTTCGCCCGCTCGCGTGCCGCGGCCCTGTCGATGGTGCCCACCACCACCTCTGCGCAGCGTCTGTTGGATCTGGTTTTGCCCCAAATGGCGGGGCGGATAGAGGCCTCGGCCGTTCGGGTGCCCACGGCATCAGTTTCGGCGGTTGATCTGGCGGTGATGACCGAACGCCCAACAACCGCAGAAGCGGTGAACCGCGTCTTGCGCATGGCTGGCGGGGTAATTGGGGCGGGCGGGGTGATTGGTACGACTGAAAAGGCGCTTGTGTCATCTGACCTTCGGGCTAGGCGTGAAAGCATTGTGATGGCCCTACCCGAAACCCGGGTGACAAAAGGCGGGCTTCTGCGGGTATTTGGTTGGTACGACAATGAATGGGGCTTTTCCAACCGTATGTTGGATGTGGCCGAACTGATGGCCCCAAAGACCCGCTCATAGTCCTAACGTATGGGGCGTGCGCTATGCGCCCCAAGTACGCTCTAGCACTGAAAACCAGTTTTCGTAGCACAGCTTGCGCAGCAGGGCGTCGTCATACCCGTGCGCGCGCATGGCGTCTTGAAACGCTGGAAGCCCGCTCACATCCTTTATTGGATCGGGGACTGTCGCCCCATCAAAATCTGACCCAAAGCCGACATGATCTTCGCCCAGATGCAGGATCAAGTGATCCAGATGCGCCAGCATATCCCCCCAACCCATCTGCGGCGATTCTCGTCCATCGGGGCGCAAAAAGGATGTCGCAAAGTTCAGGCCCACCATGCCCTTTGATGCGCGAATGACCGACAGTTGACGATCCGACAAATTACGCGTGGACGGGGTAATGGCATGTGCGTTCGAATGCGTGGCCACAATCGGGGCATCAGACAGGCTTGCAATATCGTTAAAACCCGCCTCATTCAAATGACTGACATCAAGCATGATTTTATGCGCATTGCAGGCGCGTACCAGACGCTTGCCCGCATCGGTTAACCCGTCTCCAGTATCGCCAGTGCCCGGATAGCCAAAAGGAACGCCGTGGCCAAAAACATTCGGGCGCGACCATACCGGCCCGATAGAACGCAAACCCATGTCGTAAAACAGGCCTAACGCATCAAGGTCCGGCCCAATCGCCTCTGCGCCCTCCATATGCATGATGCCTGAAATGACCCCGCGCGCCATGCAATCGCGCAAATCGGCAGCGCTAAGGCAAATCTTGAAATCATTTGGCGCTGCGCGCTCCATCCAGCGCAAATGGCCCGCCATGGCCAGCGCGATGGGTTGCGCCTGAGGATGAGCAATTGCTGCGCCAAGTGGGATTGAAAATGGCGGATTCTCCATCGCGGTTAGATAGTCAGGCGTCGTATCGCTTGCAGGTGAGGGGATGTAGATTGCGAAAAACCCTCCCGCAAAATTTGCATTGCGCATGCGCGGCAGGTCAAGATGCCCAGTCGTACCGTGCGTCAGCCACAATTCTTCGCGTCGCGCCGGTTCAGTCCACAACCGAAGCAAAAAGTCATTGTGGCCGTCAAACACCGCAATGGGTGGTATCCCATTCCCCTGTTTACTTGCTTGCAAAATTCAGTCTCCTCATACGCGCAAAATATCTTCGGTCATATCCCAAATAAGTCTTCCAAGTTTGGGAACCGTGTTGGGAAACTGATCCGCAAGGGCTGCGCCCTTGGACATGAATACCACGTTCAATGGTCTGCGCGAAGGGCATGTGACGCGCAGCATGTCATGCTTATACCAGCTTGAGCGGGCGTCGCCGGTCCATAGGTTATGCCCGGCCTTGGACCAAAGCGAAACTGACTTTGGCAGTTCCGCGGCCAGATATTCCTTTATCTGATAATTTGGATTTGCGGCGTCGGGATATTCGAAACTGCGCGACATAAGCTTTTGGGCATACGCGGTGGTATCAGGCAAAAGGGGCAGGGTTCCGTCAAACAATTCCCACATAAGCCGCGCTGCAGCAGTTGCGGTCAGAACATTCAAATTCGAACCATCCACGCCCGCAAACTGCGCCTCGCGGCCATAACGGGTATCATCCATCAACTTTTGGGTGATGTTGCAGCCATCCCATTCATCCCAATCACAGGCATCAAAAAACCGGTTCAGTTTCTGGCGCTTGATTGTCCAATCCAGATATTCCGCCCCTTCAAGAAGCGTATCGCCGGTGGTCTTGGTTAACAGATCAATCACATAGTTCGTAGCTGTATTTGACGACCACAAGATCATGTCGCGCAGCGCCCGGTCCAGTTCGGGTTCCGGCGCAAGGCTGCCTCGGTCAATCGCTGTCAGCGCATGGACCAAATGAAAAACCTTTACCAATGAACAAGGATATCCCCGCCAGCCCGGATTATGCGCAAATCCTTCGGGTCCAGTCGCGCCTTTGGTCGTCAGGATCAGCGAAAACTGCGACGAATCCAATCCTTGTTCGCGCCACTGGTTGCACGCGCGCTCGATGATCTCATGGCCCAACAGGCCCCATGCCACGGTTTGGTCAAAAAACATTTGCTCCCTCACTAACAGTGCCCTTCTGCAGGCATGGCTGTTGTTTCAAATGGAAATAGTTCCATTAATGCATCTATTCGTAATTCCAGCGCATCCGAAACGCATTGATTGGCAAAATCCGCTGAATTGTTGCCCAAGCGCCGTGTTCCAAGGCGGAAAATCGGCGTGCGCTACATTAAGGTCTTAGGATTAAGGGCGACATGGCGCTTGTCTTGGGCGGGGTTGTCGGGGATGTTTGGTCAAAAGAACGGCCGGGCGGGAAAAGGCATCATGGCGAAAATTATCATCTCTTGTGCGATCACCGGGTCGATCCATACGCCCTCAATGTCGCCCTATCTGCCAGTCAGTGCCGCACAAATTGCCCAAAGCGCAATAGGGGCGGCCCAAGCCGGGGCCGCGATCTTGCATTTGCATGCGCGTGATCCGGTCACGGGTCAGCCTTCTTCTGCGCCAGAGCATTGGCAAGCATTTTTGCCGCAAATCGCAGCCGCCAGCGACGCCGTGGTCAATATGACCACCGGAGGCTCGGCTGTGATGACGTTAGAACAACGCTTGGCGGCACCCAAGCAGATGCAACCCGAAATGTGCAGTTTGAACATGGGGTCAATGAACTTTGCGCTCTATCCCATGGCGGCACGGATCACCGAATGGAAACACCCTTGGGAGTTGCCGTTCCTTGTGGGAACAGATGATCTGGTGTTCAAAAATACACCACGCGACATTGCGCAGATCTTATCTGAAATGGGCGATAAACGCGGCGCGCGGTTTGAATTTGAATGCTATGATCTTAGTCATCTGACCATGCTTAAACATTTCGTTGACCGTGGTTTGGTAAAGGGGCGTTTGTACATTCAGTTCGTCTTTGGTGTCTTGGGCGGCATGCCCGCAGAGCCCGATACCTTGACCTTGTTGAAACGCACCGCTGACCGGATGTTTGGCGACAACTACGAATTCTCGGTACTTGCCGCAGGGCGCATGCAAGTGCCAATGGCCACAATGGCCGCCGCAATGGGCGGGCATGTGCGTGTCGGATTAGAGGACAATCTGTATATCCGCAAAGGCGAGTTGGCGGTTTCCAATGCGCAGCAAGTCGCCCAAATTCGCACCATCGTGGAGGCATTGGGGCGCACGGTCGCCACTCCTCAGGACGTACGCGGAATACTTGGTTTGAAGGGAAAATCTGGGGTAGCGTTTTGATCACGATCAGACCGGCAGGTGTCAGCGACGTCGTGGTTTTGCGTGATATGCTGCAGGAATTGTCGCGCCATACCGGCGGCCCCGGCGATGCTGGATCATTGCAAAGTTTGCTGGAACATGGATTTGGTCCTCGTCCGTTGTTTTACGCCCTGATTGCAGAAGATGCAGCAGGGGCTGTCGGTATGATCATCTACTATCCTGACTTTTCTACCCTGCGTGGCCAATCGGGGCTGTATGTCCAAGACCTGTACCTTGCTCCCGCAGCTCGTGGGGCAGGGCTTGGCCCCATGCTGTTAAGGCACGCAACTCTTGCCGCCCAGCGTGATTGGGGGGCGGTGTATCTGACCCTTGCCGTAGAGGCAGAAAACCTTGGGGCGGTGCGGTTTTACCAAAACCTTGGCTTTCGTCCGCGAGGCTATGATTTTCTTATTTTGGACAAAGAAGGACTGGCAAGTCTGCTCTTATGATCACTGTTTTTGACGACGCGCAGCGCGCTCATGACCCTAAGTTCTTTCTGGCATCAGGGGCACAACATCCCTGTCCTGAAAAGCCCGCGCGCGTGGACGCTTTGCTTGGTGGTGTGCGCCGCTTTGGCGGTCCCATCGTCTGCGCCCCCGAACTTGGTTTGGACCCCATCGCTGCTGTCCATTCGGCGCGCTATCTGACGTTTTTGCAAACCATTCACGCGCGATGGATGCGGATTGATGGGGCAAGCGCAGAGGTCATTCCCAACATTCATCCCGCAACCCGCAGCGATGGTTACCCCAAATCGGCGGTGGGGCAGGCGGGGTTTCATCAAACCGACACCTCATGCCCGATCTCTGCGCAAACATGGGGGGCGGCCTATGCCTCGGCCCAAACCGCAGTACACGGCGCAGACCTGATCTTGCGGGGTGAGAGATCAGCCTATGCGTTGTGCCGCCCACCCGGCCATCATGCCTTTGCCGATCTTGCTGGCGGGTTTTGTTACTTGAACAATTCGGCAATTGCGGCCCATAGACTAACTGCCGCTGGCCGCCGGGTAGCTGTCCTTGATGTTGATCTTCATCACGGTAACGGCACTCAAGGCATCTTTTATGCCCGAGGTGACGTGTTGACCGTCTCTGTTCATGCACACCCAGAGCGGTATTATCCGTTTTTCTGGGGTTACCCAGAGGAGACCGGGCAAGAGGAAGGCACAGGCGCAAACCTAAATCTGTGCCTTGAGCGCGGAACAGGCGACGACGGGTTCTTGCGCGCATTGGGCGTTGCATGTGACCGGATCACTCTATGGGGGGCGGATACGGTGGTGCTGGCCTTGGGGCTTGATGCGTTTGAAGGCGATCCATTTGCCGGTCTAAAGGTCACGACAAGCGGGTTTTCCCAAATTTCCGCCATGGTTCACGGCCTTGGCTTGCCCACTGTGATCGTTCAAGAAGGAGGTTACCTTTGCCCCGAGCTTGGCGAAAATCTGGCAGCAGCGCTTTCGGCTTTTGTCTAAGATACGTTTGCCGTACTGACCGCAACCGTCTCGATATGGCCGTTGGCACCAAGGGTAAACAGGCTATCTTGCGGTACTGGCAGGCCCGCCAACTGGTTGAACGTTAACCCGGCCCAAATGCCACGCGCGACGCGGCTGGTGATGCCGTGGCTTACGATAATCACCACCTCGCTTTGTGCGGCTTTGGCGGTCTTTAGGCCGCGCGTTACACGCTCGGTAATCTGGGCAAAGCTTTCACCGCCCGGCGCATGGAAATGCCAATGATCCTCTGCCAAACCGTCGCGCATGTTGGGCCAGCCCGCCTCTATCTCGGCATCGGTGTGGCCGTCCCATTGCCCCATGCTGATCTCCATCCAGTCTGCATCGGTTTGCACGGGCGGGGCGACCGGGAGGGACTTGGCGATGTATGAGGCGGTTTGAACAGCGCGGCCCAAGGGGCTGGCGATAATCTGACAGGACCGATTGCCTACCAATTGGCGTAGTGTCGTGCCAAAGCTTTGGGCTTGGGCCATGCCCAAAGGCGTTAACGCAGAATCCAGATGGCCCTGAAGCCGTCTTTCAGCATTAAAGATGGTTTGCCCATGGCGGACCAAATAAATCAGAGCCGACATCGCGGCCCTACCTTAGTCGCGGGCGCGTTCTACGTAAGAATTATCGTCCGTGTTGATGACAATCTTGATGCCTGATGCGATAAACGGCGGGACCAACACCCGCAAACCGTTCGAGCAGATCGCAGGTTTGTAAGAAGAAGAGGCCGTCTGCCCTTTGACCACAGGTTCTGTTTCAACAATCTCGACCACAACTTTTTGCGGGAATTCGATCGCGATCGCGACACCTTCATAGGTCTTTAGAAAAACGCGCATACCTTCGCTTAGATAGACCTTGCCGTCGCCCACAACATCGGGGTGAACCGCGACTTGATCATAGGTTGTCGGTTCCATGAAATGGAAACCTTCACCGTCCTCATACAGGAAATCATGCTCGCGCTCGTCCACGGTTGCCTTTTCCACGGTTTCGGTGGTGCGCCAACGTTCCGAAACCTTAACCCCATCCGAGATGCGCCGCATTTCGACGTTGGTCACGGGCGTGCCTTTTCCGGGGTGAAAATTCTCTGCTTTCAAAACAGCATAGAGCCGGCCATCGAGTTCAACGACGTTACCTTTGCGCAGCGAGGAGGCGATAACTTTCACGGGACAATTCCTTGTGGTCAGATGGTCGGGGCGCTAATAGCCAAGCATTGGGTTCGCCCTTAGCCTAGTTCGGGCCCAATCTCAAACCGAAAGCGCAGGAGTCGCGATGGGATCTGACAGTTATGGCTCTGAATATGGGTCCGAATGGTGGCAACCGCATCGCCACGCGGATCGCCGAGCGGTTTTGTTGACGCGAAATCGCATTCAGGCTGCGCTGCGCATGTGGTTGACCGAACTAGATTTCATAGAAGTGGACCCGGTAGGTTTGCAAGTCTCACCCGGCAATGAGGCGCATCTACACGGATTTTCGACCCAAGCGATTGGCAATGACGGTTTAGGGCGGCATATGTATCTGCATACATCGCCCGAATTTGCGATGAAAAAACTGTTGGCTGCAGGCGAGACGCGCATCGCGGCCTTTGCCCATGTTTGGCGCAACCGTGAACGTGGGGCACTGCACAGTCCCGAGTTTACCATGTTGGAATGGTACCGCGTGGCTGAGGATTATTCCGTCTTGATGCAAGATTGCGCCGCATTTCTGCGTCTTGCTGCAAGGGTTGCGGGGGCTGCGACCTTGCGGTTTCGTGACGCGCTATGCGATCCCTTTGCCGAGCCAGAACGCCTAAGCGTGGCTGATGCGTTCACGCGTTATGCCGGGATCGATCTGCTTGCCAGCATCTCGCCTACGGGGGCAACGGATGCAGATATCTTGCGTGCGCAACTGGTTGGTGCGGGGATTAGGTCTGCGCCCGATGACACGTGGTCAGATATGTTGTCGCGGGTGTTGGTCGAAAAGGTGGAACCCCATCTTGGCATGGGCCGGATCACCATTCTGGACCGCTACCCTGCAGCCGAGGCCGCGTTGGCCCGTCCGATTACTGCTGATCCCCGAGTCGCGGAACGGTTTGAGGTTTATGCATGCGGGGTAGAGCTTGCGAATGGGTTTGGAGAGTTAACCAACCCCACCGAACAGCGCCGCCGCTTTGGTCTGGAAATGGATGAAAAGCAACGGGTTTACGGCGAACGCTATCCGATTGACGAGGCCTTTTTGACCGCACTGGCGCTTATGCCCGCAGCGTCGGGCATCGCTTTGGGGTTTGACCGGTTGGTTATGCTTGCCACTGGCGTTTCGCGGATTGATGATGTGATCTGGACACCGGTTGCCTAAGGGGGCTGCGCGTGTTGGTGGGGTATAGGGAACGATTTGCATGACGCCTGTCTTGATTGTCGCACATGGTCAACCGTCTGATCCGGGTCCTGCCGCAAAAGAACTACGCCAGTTGGCCGCCCGCGTCGCGCAGCAATTGCCAGATCATCGGGTATCTTCTGCCACATTAGCCGAAGAAGGGGCGCTTGCAGAGCAGCTGGCGATCCTGGGGGACGGGGGCCGGGTCTATCCGCTGTTCATGGCCGGGGGCTGGTTACTCGCGTCAATCTGCCCTCGCGACTTGCTAAGGCCGGCGCCATCGGGTGGCACGTGTTGGAACCCTTTGGCTGCGATCCGGCGGTCCATCAGCTTGGCGTTGATCTGGTGGCCGAGGCTTTACCCGCCGCGCACGACGCGCAGGTTTTGATCGCCGCGCATGGTTCTTTCAAAAGCAGCGCCCCATCAGACGTGGCGCAGGCGGTTGCGGCCAAACTGCGGGCGCACCTTGGAAAAATCCCCGTGCATGCGGCGTTTATTGATCAAGCCCCTCAGCTAGCCCATGCCACGGGATATGGTCCCAACGCCGTTTGCCTGCCCTATTTTGCCGCCGCAGGTGGGCATGTTCTGGATGATATCCCGGCTGCACTAAAGTCAGCAGGGTTTGCGGGTAAGATTCTGCCT
>JAAFIJ010000079.1 GCA_013298675.1 Rhodobacterales bacterium
ACCCAAGTGCGCAGCGGGGCAGGGTGGGCATTATCGGGCCAATCCAGCAGCACCAGATCGGCACGCAGGCCGGTGGCGATCTGGCCGCGGTCAACCAGCCCCAAAGCTCGGGCCGGGTTCGCCGACACCAGTGCCCATAAGGCGGGCAGGGGGGCGATTTTGTCGGCCAACAGGCGCACGACAGCGCCCAACATCGCTGGGTAATAATAGTCGGATGCCAAAACATCGCAGAAACCGCGCGCCACCATATCAGCGGCGGACGGGCTGCCCAGATGACTGCCGCCGCGCATGGCATTGGGGGCGCCCAATACGATCAGATCACCCGCTGCGCGCGCCTTGTGGAACACCCGCTCATGCATCGGAAACTCGGCCACCGTGGCCCCCAAGGTGCGGTAATACTGGCGGGTTTCATCCTGGCTGTCATCGTGGCTGAGCATCGGTGCGCCATGCTGGCGGGCAAGGGCGGCCAGACGGGTGATGGTCTGGGGCACATAGGCCCTCTGGCCCCAGACCTGCATCATCAACGCGACATAGTCGGCGGGCGACATCATGGCACGTTTGGCGCGGCCCTCCATCTTGTGCAAGAAGCCGGGGGCGGCAAGGTCTGTCACAGGATACTCGGTGATGTGGTCAAACGGGCGGTCATGCAAGGCAATGCTGGGGTGCAAAAGGGCTGCCGTCGTGTGATCGTTAAAGGCCAGCGCTGGGCGGTCAGGGCCGGCCAACACATGGGTAATCAGGGGTTCCGCCTGCGGGCAAAAAGTTTCCCAGCGCAGTTGCAACCGGTTGTCGGTTGTCAGCCGGGGGCGCAGCGCCTCTAGCCCGTGCACCACAGCCCACGCGGTATCAACTGACCGCAGCCCCGGCTCCCATGACAAAGTCAGCGCGTGATATGCAGTGGCGATCCCGTTGGCTGCAAGTTGGCGGTCGGTTTCGAGAAGGGCGGCTTCGACAGGAACAGTCACTCCGGGGCGCGGCATCAACTGACGTTCAAACGCGTCGCCATGGACATCGACGAAAGCTGGACCAAGGGTCAGACCCCGCGCATTGATCACCTGCGCTCCGTCGCGGGGCACGTCCAGCCCGGTGACAAGGCCATTCTCGATACGGACCGAGGTCACTTCCACCCGGTCCGCCAGTATGACCCGTGCGCCTTCGATGAGTTCTGCCGTCATATCAGTTTCCTGCGGATCCAGCCCGATGCCTGTTCCACCGCGATAACCAGCGCCAGCAGCATCAGGATGATGGCCAGCGCCTCGTCATAGTTGAACAGATCAAAGGCCACTTTCAGATCAACCCCGATGCCGCCCGCGCCCACCAGCCCCAATGCCGCAGAGCCGCGCACCGATTTTTCCAGCGCAAACAGCGACGTGGCGGTAAAGGACGGAAGGCACGCGGGGAACACTGCAGACACAATGATGCCCAGCCGTCCCGCGCCGATCGCGCGCAGGGCGTCTTGCGGGCCAGTGTCGGTTTCCTCCATCGCTTCGGCAAAGAAGCGACCGGCAAAGCCGATCTTGTCGATCATGATCGCCATGACACCTGCCGCCGGGCCAAGGCCCACGACAATGATGAAAATAATGGCCCAGATCAAATCGGGCACAGTGCGGAACAGTGCGATGATGGCGCGGGCCGCCGTGCGCACCAAGGGGTGCGGTGACAACCTGTCGGTGGCCAGAATGGCGAATGGCACGGCGAAGATCAGGCCAAGCGCTGCTCCTGCAACGGCCATTTGCAGGGTTTCCAGCAGTTTCCATGCAATCGGCCCAAAGCGCGAAAAGTCGGGTGGGAACATCTGCATCAAAAGACCCGAGGGTGCGAACAGTCGCCCGACCCCCCGGCCAATTGCGCCAAGGTTGGGGGCGGTGGCCGCGAAAGATGACACGACCAGCGCCAAGGCCAGCAGGATCGCTATGTATTCTGCAAGTCTACGCTGCTGAAACCGGGGGGGTGCTGGAAAGGCTGTCATGGCAGTGCCTCGGGGTCAAAAAAGCGGCGCAGGCTGGCGGTGTTGGCTTGGGCCGTGGGTTGGTCCAACGCGACTTGTCCGGCGGCAAGGCCAACGATGCGGTCAGAATATCCCAGCGCGTGTTCCAGCCGGTGAGAGATGACCAGAAGTGACAGTCCGTCCTGGCGCACAAGGCCTAGTAACAGCTCCATCACTTCTTGGCCCGTTTGCGGATCAAGGCTGGCGTCCGGCTCATCCGCCAGAATGAACTGCGGGTGCTGCATTAACATGCGGGCGATGGCCACGCGCTGTTGCTGACCGCCCGACAAGGTATCCACCCGCGCAAGCGCCCTATCGGCGAGGCCAACCCGGCCAAGGCAAGTCATCGCCTCGGCGCGCAAGGCGTCGGTGGCAATCGACTGGAACCAGACTTTCGGGCCCGACAGCCGCGATTGCGCGCCGTGCAAGACATTGGTCAGGGCCGAAAGGCGCGGCACCAGATTATGGCGCTGCCAAACGATGCCAACCTTGGCGCGCAGTTGGCGCAAGGCCCGCGGGCCAAGTGTGGTGACATCGTGCCCCAGCAAGGTGATTTGTCCGGCGCTCGGTTCTTCCAGCCTAACGAGGCATTTCAAAAGGGTGGATTTGCCCGACCCATTCGCCCCGATCAATGCGGTCGACTGACCGGAGGCAAGGGCAAAGTTGACGCCGCGCAGAATGCGCCGCACCCCAAAAGCCTTTTCAAGGCCCGCAACCGTCAGAACAGGCCCTGCCGAAACAGGACCTGCTGTAATAGCGGGGTTCAGAAGGGGAATATTCATCCGCGGTGGAATGGATTACTGGCTGATGAAGTCTTTGAACTCGATGATGCCGATGTTTTCATACATCTTGCGCACCACATCATAGTCGGCATCCGTCACCGTGGCGTTGAAACCGCCGCCAATGAACTTGGCGTTCTCTTCAACCTGGACGAGGGCCGCCAGCAGCACATCGCCCTTTTCTGCAAAGGTCTTGCGGACGGCTTCGATGACTTCGGGGGCGACGTTGGGCGAGGCCAGCAGCAGGTCATGCGGCAGGGTTTCGCCCTTGGCGATCACGCGGAACTTCTGATCCGGGAACTTTTCGGTGATCTGTTCGATGTGGGTGCGATTCAAGCCGATGGCGGCCAGTTCGCCCTTGATCAGGGCTTCAACCGCGACGTTGCGTTTTAGAAAGACCGGCTGGTAATCAGTGGAATAGGTCAGACCCGCTTCGGTCATCAAAGTGACCGGGCCAAGGTGCTGCGAGGTAGAGCCGATCTCACCAAAAGAGATCATCTGGCCCTTCAGATCGGCGGGCGTTTGGGCCGGGCTGGCATCCAGCACAACGAGGTTGGAATAATAATCCGGCCGCTCCCACGCGACAACAGGCACGGCATTCAGGCGGGCGTTAAAGACGACATATTCGGCCGGACCGGTCAGCACGAAATCCACCTGATCGGCGGCCATCGCCTCGACCGCGACGGTACGGCCCGACACAGGAAAGAATTCAACTTTCAGCCCCGATGCCGCCTCGAAGGCGTCCTTGAACGGGCCCATTTCTTTTTGCAACGCTTCCAGACCGTCAACGTCTGTGACGGCAAAACGAATGGTGTCTTGGGCAGCAGCAGCACCCGCGATGAAAAGCTGTGCTGCGATCAGAAGAGAAAGGGCGGTTTTCATGATGCGATCCCGAATGTGTGACGAAATTGCAGAGGGATTAGCGCCTTGTGGTGACAACCAAACGAAGGGTTTGTTACATCTTGACGACAAAGGGCTGGGTGGTTTTGCGTCAGGTCTTTCACATCTGGATTTCGGCGGATCGCTGCTTTGCTTGCAGACACGTCCGAAAGCCGAGGTGCGGTCCCCTGGTGCTACCGCGGCCAGTGTGCCCGTGATGAGATTGGATCAGCAGGATCACCTTCTCGCGTTTAACTTGTCCGAACCCGCGAGGGCGGCACTTACGCGCACTGGGCCACTTGAATAGCCCCTAGATTTGTAGACGCCTTGCTTGGTAATTTTGGAAGCAAGGAGGACGCGATCTCCGCAAACAAATTCACAGATGAGTTCAAGCGCGATGCAGTGGCCCAGGTCGAGGATCGGGGTTATCCCGTGCACGAGGTGGCTGAACGATTGGGCGTCCGTTGCCCGGCAGGCGAAATCGAAGCAATCGCCGAGAGGGAGCACCAAGTCGATCTACACATGGCAAAAGCAGTTTTCGCGCCCTGTGAAGGTGATCCAGGAGATCGATGCTCAGGCTGACGAGATCCGTCACCTGAAGCGCGATTTGGCCGGGGTGACGGAAGAACGGGACAAGTTAAAAAAGGCGCCCGCATACTTCGCCAGGGAATCCCGCCTCTCGCGGGTGATGTATGCTTATATCGCTGAGAACCGGCTGGTCTTTGCCGTCAGGGCTATGTGCCGAATGCGGCTGATTTATCCGAGCGACTTTTATGCGTGGTTGCGCAGCAACCGCCGAGAGGGGCAAGCTGATAACGACCAGTGCCGATGACCTGATGTTGCCCGCAGCCTCATGCCTTGTTTCATGCCTGCAGGAAGTGGCCCGCGAATTACCATCAGCATGAACCTGGTCGCAATCCTCTGATATACCTTGGTTTATGTTTCGTATCGCAGTGACGACCTTAAACAGTTGCCTTTATCGGACGGGGCGCAGAACCTTACGAAGATTACCGGCTGATCTGCTGGTTCTGCATACTTGGTGTGTTTGCGGGCAATGACCTTTGTCCGTCCGTCTCTGCCACATGCTCCAAAACGGCCAATCATGATTGCCGCATAGTCTGTCGCCGGCGATGATTGTACGACGGGCGACGCAGACATGCGGTGGCACGGCGCGGCAATCAAAACCACGCTGATCCAGGTAAGGACGTGATCGGCCCAAATCAGTGATATTTGACCAGCAACAGTGCCAAAGCGCTGCTGCTGCTCGGAACCTGACAAACGTGATCCTTTCAAAACCCACTGCCGGACATCGTCAATTGTGAACCGGGGGTAGGAGAACCTCGGCTGAAGACCGGCTCGACTGGCGGAACCAAACAACACAGCATGTGGTTTGCTTGCTATGGAGGCGCGAAATTGATCATCACGACATTCTCGGAATTGACAATTGACGGGAAGCTTTCGCTTGGGACCGGAAGATCCTCAAAGGACCTTTTCGCGTTCTACGGGCCGGAACTTGGCCGTTGGTTTCATCAGCAGCGCGCCGCGCATGATGCAATCATGGTCGGTGCGGGAACCGTGAGAGCCGACAATCCCCAACTCACTGTGCGAAATGCACCGGGGAAAAGTCCGTTGCGCGTCATCCCCCTTGGCATGACATCGCTGCCGCGTGAGAGCACGATCTTGAACGATGGCCTGCGCACCTTGCTGATCGTGCCCTCGCACCATCCGCAGACCTATGACAACCCCGAAACCGAAACCATTACCTGCGGGACCACCGCTGTCGACCTGCGGGAACTGATGCAAATTCTATCTCGCCGAGGGATCGAGTCCCTGATGGTCGAGGGAGGGAGCCGACTACTGCATTCGTTCTTCCGCGAAAACCTGGTCGACCGGATCGTCATCAAGCACATTCCAGTCCTGTCGGGCGATCCATCTGCGCCGAACTATCTGCAAGGGGCAAAGATGGCGCTCTCGGAATGGCAAGTGGATACATGGCACTGCATTGGCGGCGTTTGCGTGGCGACGTATGTGCGAAAGCGATCTGAAGAAACGGCGGTGGCCGCATGATCTCCTTGCAAGCCCTTGAAGATCTAAGTCGCGATCTCGCCACCCGATCGGGTGGCCTTTCGGTGTATGACATGCGTGTGGACGGCGAGAGGCTGGACGGCGCGCCGCAGCGGACGCGCTATGCAAAGCATCAGACGCTGCTTCGGTCCTATCAGGGTCGCTATGTGCTGCTGCCGGATGCGGCACCAGCGGGGAGCATCGTTGCCGATCTGATGCGGCGCTATGAGCCAAGCGCGATGCAGGCTCTGGATGCCCTGCGCGCTGATCTGGAAGATGAACTTATAAACCCTATCCTTCAAAAGGCGTCGGCCGCGTCGGCGGCCGAGGATGCGCGTTCCTATATCGAGGCGTTGCTGCCAACCATACGCACCGCACCGCCATCGCGGTTTCTCAGCTATCTCGAAGCGTCACCGCATAGAGAGCATCATTACCGCCATTTTCTGATCCAGTCGTCCGCGGACCTTCTGGCAGAAGCGTCGGCGTCGGCCTTGGGTGTGATCGGAGAATTTGGTGCACCGCAATCGGCATTGTTCCGAATTCTGATCGACGAATTCGGCTACGGTGAGCATGCCAAGAAACATTCGCAACTGTTCCGAAAGACAATGTCGGGCTTTGGGTTGAACACCGAATACAACGCCTACTGGCCGTTGTGGGATACCCCGGCGTTGGAAGTTCACAACACGATCCACTGTCTTTTCCAAAGTTCACGTCACTTTTTCAAACAGGTCGGCTTTCTGCTGTTCGCCGAAACAGCCTATCAGCATTCAACTGGCGAACATTTCCGCTATCTTAAAAAGCATCACCCCAGTGTCGATGGCACCTATTTCGCAGAGCACGCCCATATCGACATTCATCATACCCGCATGGTGGTGGAAGAGGTCGTGGTCCCGCTGATCGACAAGTTCGGGCCCGAGGTCGGCCATGAAATCCTGACCGGCGCCGAAGCGACGCGCGCGGTCTTCGCCGCAGGCGACGCGCATATGCTTGCGCTTGCGTTGGCATTCGACGCTGCCGCCGCGGACGGCCGTGCCCGTCACGGCGTGCGACCGACGATCCCAACTGGCGCCGCCGTGACCCCAGAGGCCGCGCGCACCGTCAGCACGCAATTTCAATTAGGAGGGATGGGATGGATTCTGGACCCTTCCGCATTCGAGGGCTTCCCCGCAGGCTCGGTCGGCAGGATGGAGGTTCAAGGATGAGCGAGCCAGTACCGCATTCCAGCTGGATTGGGCGGGATCTGCCGCCGATCCGGCGTGACGGCAAGGAGTACTTCCTGATCGGACACCGTGGTGCGCTGTACCTCATCCACAACAAGTGCCCACATCGCGGCGGGTCGCTGAAATTCGGCTATATTGATGCGCACAACCGCATCGTTTGCCCGCTGCACCACAATGCTTTCCCAATTGAACACTTGGTCAGGCAGCCCAGCACGCTGCGACTGGACGAATGCTCTGTCATAAAAGGGAGGGGCCAATGAGTGTCGTCACAAGCTTGCTGCACGAGGGTGGCGAAGTGAAGCTTGCCAATATCGTCACGCTGGCGCGGCTGGCATCGATTCTGCCAATCCTTCTGTTGCTTGCCAACAGCCACGCGGTGATGGCGCTTGTGCTCTATTGTGTCGCGGCGCTGACGGACATGCTTGATGGTTGGCTGGCGCGGCGCAGCGCCCGCGCATCGGAATTCGGTGCGCGCCTCGATGGGGTGGTCGACAACATTTTCTCGATGGCTTTGTTGCCAATCCTTTTGCTGGCGTTTCCCGGGCTCTTTGACCGGCATCCCATTGCCCTGATCGTTCTATTTGCGGGGCCACTTCTGTACCTGTTCGTCGCGAAACTCTGGACTCGATCGCTGATGATGTTCCACTTCCTGTCGGCCAAGGTGGGTGCGCTTTTGCTCTTTGCGCTTTGGCCCGCGATCTGGGTGACTGGCTGGGAAGGATTAGTGCCTGTCGCAGCGTTCGTTGTCGGTGCAAGTCGCCTTGAGCAACTACTTTTCATTTGGAGGGGAGGCACCACACAAGATGCCCGACACGGTTTCGTAAGATTGGAGCGGACATGAATGTCCACCCTGATAAAGCCGCGCTTGTGACGCCGCTTGACTGGACCGCTGAAACGCCGGCTGCGCGTGGTCCGATTGTCGCAAACGGTCCGCATGCAAACGCGATAGGCGTGCATGCCGGGGCGTATGCGCCTTACCGCGCTCTGGCCGTCGCGACGGGCGCTCTTGGGCCAGAGCATCGCCCTGATCTCACTGCCACGGATCCGGTGGTCACGATCGGCCCCTATCCGACATGGCGCAAACCCTTCGCCACAATGGACCGCTTTGGCCATATGGTGAACAATGCTTTCGCAAAGGACATTCGCGCGGGCATTGACGTCCGTCCCAGCATCGCCATTGCGGCGGGCGAACTGCGCTTTCCTGAAATCGTCGAGGCTCTTGGCGCGGGCCGTTTGCACGCAGACGGCAAGGTGCTTGACCGCGCCGGCACCATCCATGTGACCAAGATTGCGATTGAACCCGTCTGGCACCTGCCGACTCTCGCAATCCGGTTGGGCATCGGTGACGCTCTGTTGCGCCGCGCGCTGGTGGAGCAGACCGGTGGCATGTATCCGGCGCTGGTGGAAAGACCCGAGATCGAGGTTTTCCTGCCGCCCATAGGCGGCACCAGCGTTTATATCTTCGGCGATCCGTCCCGACTTGGCACCAACGCGCCGGTGACCTGTCGTTTGCATGATGAATGCAACGGCTCGGATGTCTTTGGCTCTGACATCTGTACCTGCCGTCCTTATCTGGCTTTCGGGATAGAATCCTGCATCCGGGGCGCCCAAGCGGGGGGCGTCGGAATCCTGAGTTACAATCGCAAAGAGGGACGAGCCTTGGGCGAAGTGGTGAAATACCTCGTCTACAACGCTCGCCCGCGCGCTGCCTGCGGCGACAGAGAAGAAGATTACTTCGCGCGAACCAAAGCAGTCGCGGGGGTAGAGGATATGCGCTTTCAGTCGCTGGCGACCGATCCGCTGACTTGGCTCGGCGTGCGCCGCATCGACAGTTGGGCCTCGATGAGCAACCTAAAAAGTGATGCACTGCGCGATGCGGGGATCGAAATCGGCCAACATCTTGTCATTCCCGACGCGATGGTGCCCGACCGCGCGCGTGTGGAAATCAGCGCTAAAAAGGCGGCAGGTTACTTTTCCTGACCCGGGGGTTGGCCCAGTCCGTAGCCAGTCACGGGCAGGCCAGCGCGAAGGGAATAGGGATGCGGACGAGGTGATAAAAAAAGTGCAAAGCGGTCATCACATGCGCCGATGCCGCAAATCCGGTCAAGAGCTGCATAGTCACCTCGAATGCGCCCGAACCGCTTGGCGAAAAGCTGATACTGACGGCAAGGACGTAAGCATCAATAAAGACTGGAATGGTCCGATCAGCAGAAGCTGGCAACAAAGCCTCAAAACGCAGCGGCGGCCAGCAAAGGCAATGTCAAACCAACGAGCGTTTGTGTGAGCGCAAGTGGGGGTTCGCAATTAGGATCCGCCATTGGTGCAACTGCTGGACCTGCTTGCCCTGCCGATCATCAAAAGCACACCCCGCAAAACTTAATACTGTCACCCCACTTCTCGCAGAATCGCTGGAGCGACCCCGAAAAGGCCCACAGTATCGCCTGGGTGAAAAAGTCCGAAAACCGACAACGATGCCCGTGACCGCAAGCCAGAACGCCGCTCGTTGA
>JAAFIJ010000008.1 GCA_013298675.1 Rhodobacterales bacterium
GCATAGAACCGACCCAAGGCGTCGTCATGCACCCGGCCGATAAAGCCCGTGGTCAGGCCAAGATTTCCCAATCCTGCCAGCGTATTGGCAACAGAGCCGCCCGCCGCCTGCACCCGGTTTTCCATTGCGGCATACAGCACTTCGCCGCGCTCACGCTCCACCAGTTGCATGATGCCTTTTTCGATACCCATCAGTTCCAGAAAACTGTCGTCGGCCTGTGCGAACACATCCACTACGGCATTGCCGATGCCCACAACCTGATATCGTTTCATTCGGTCTTTTCCTCAAACTGACAATCGCTGCGAATGGGACAGATGCCACATTTCGGCTTGCGCGCCGTGCAGATATACCGCCCATGCAGGATTAGCCAGTGGTGTGCGTGGTGTTGGTATTCTGCGGGGACGTTATCTTCTATGGCCCGCTCTACTGCCGTCTCATCTCGGCCCGGTGCGATGCCACTTCGGTTGCCGACGCGGAAAATATGGGTGTCCACGGCTTGGGCGGGTTGATGAAACCACATGTTCAAAACCACATTTGCGGTTTTACGCCCCACACCCGGCAAAGATTGCAGCGCTGCGCGGGATGAAGGCACCTGACTGTTGTAATCATCTACCAACATCTGGCTTAGCTTGATCACATTCTTTGCCTTGTTGCGAAACAGGCCAATCGTCTTGATATGCTCGATGACCCCGGCCTCACCCATGGCGAGCATCGCCTCTGGTGTATCGGCCAATGCAAACAGCGCCTTGGTAGCCCTATTCACCCCAACGTCGGTCGACTGCGCCGAAAGCGCCACGGCCACAACGAGCGTATAAGCGTTGGTGTGATCCAACTCTCCTTTTGGTTCCGGCTCCATCTCTTGGAACCGGGCGAAAATACGCCGCATGGTGGGGTAGTCGAGTTGCTTTGCCATCGCCGATTTATGCAACGCTGATGCCTTTAGAGCAAGGAAATGCCGCATGAAACGGGTCGCTAATAATCAGGGTTTGCCTATGATGTGCCTTACAGGAGACCTCTATGAACGACGCATCGCCCCCTTATCATTACCAAGTCATCGCCCGCGCCTTGAAAATCATTGATGCTACAGGGCCCGGCCTGACCCTTGATGACCTTTCGGGTCAAATGGGTATCAGTACGGCGCATTTCCAGCGTACCTTTACCCAGTGGGTGGGGGTGTCACCCAAGCAATACCAGCAATACCTGACGCTTGATCACGCGCGCAGGCTGTTGGCTGATCGCTTTACCGTGCTCGCCACCGCCCAAGAGGCGGGCCTATCTGGCAGTGGCCGCCTGCATGATCTGTTCGTCAAATGGGAGGCAATGCGCCCCGGTGATTTTGCCAAAGGCGGCGCAGATCTGGTGATCCGCTGGGGCTATGCCCCGTCGCCCTTTGGCGAGGCGATTGTCATGGCCACGGATATCGGCATTTGCGGTTTGGCCTTTACCGAGGAAATGGGAAGGCAGCCTGCGTTTGATGACCTGTGCCAGCGCTGGCCCAACGCGACCTTTGTCCAAGACTCTACCGCGATTGCGCCGATGGCAGAGGCGGCCTTTGGCGGCACGCATGCAAAACTTCACCTGATTGGAGCGCCCTTTCAGGTCAAGGTCTGGGAGGCACTGCTGCGCGTGCCATCCGGCCACGTCACGACCTATTCCGAACTTGCCCAGTGCATCGGGCATGACAAGGCCGTCCGCGCAGTGGGCACGGCTGTGGGCCGCAACCCGATCAGCCTGCTGATCCCGTGCCACCGTGCCTTGCGCAAGTCTGGTGCGCTGGGGGGGTATCATTGGGGGCTGCCGGTCAAGCGGGCCATGCTGGCGTGGGAATCTGCCCGCAACGACGCCCGCAACCAACCAAAGGTATGATGCGCGGAAAATGGCTGAAACTTCATCCCATCTGTCCTGTCGCGCCGAACCCTGATATAGACGCGATCAGCGCCCAAAAAGGGCCAATCGTCAATGATACGAGGCAAGCAGAGACATGAATTTCAAGACAACCACCCTATTGGCATCCGCGGGCCTGTTGGCCCTGACCGCTTGCGTTGATCCAAACGCCTATCCTGATGATCCAAATGCACGCGCTCGCACTGGTGCGATTTTGGGCGCGGTTTCGGGGGCAATCGTCGGCGCATCGCGCAGTGACGACAACCAGTTGCGCAACGCAGTCATCGGTGGCGCAGTTGGCGCGGCTGTTGGTGGCGTGATCGGCACCAGCCTTGATCAGCAGGCGGCTGAACTGCGCTCTTCCATGGGCAACCAGAACGTGACCGTCACCAACAATGGCGACTACCTTGTCGTCAACATGCCGCAAGACGTGTTGTTCGCGACCGACAGCGCCACGTTGCGCCCTGATCTGACAGGCGACATCAAGTCGGTTGCCGCCAGCCTGTTGCGTTATCCGAACAGCACGATTCAAGTGATCGGCCATACCGACAACGCGGGATCGGCCGCGTATAACCAAGACCTGTCACAGCGCCGCGCTGTGTCGGTCGCAAATATCCTGCGTGAGTCTGGCGTGCCAAACGGTCGGATCGCGGCCTTTGGCAAAGGTGAAGACAACCCGATCGCATCGAACCTAAGCCCGCAGGGCCGTGCGCAAAACCGTCGTGTCGAAATCATCATTCGCCCGAACGTTTGATTGCTGAAAGACTTGCGAATAGGCCGGGCAATTTGCCCGGCCTTTTTCATTGAGGCGGCCCGAAATTGGTCATACATTCAAACCAATCCGGAGCGCCAAGATGCCCTTTACCCCCATTGAGCCCGAAAAGATTTCCCAAAGCATCGTCCAGCAAATCGAATTGCTGATCTTGCGCGGCATTCTGCGCCCGGCAGAGCGGCTTCCGTCCGAACGCGATCTGGCTGACCGTTTCGGGGTCTCGCGCCCCTCTGTCCGTGAGGCGATTGCGGTCTTGCATACGCGCGGCCTTTTGACCAGCAGACCCAACGCGGGGATTTTTGTGGCCGAGGTTTTGGGATCGGCATTTTCTCCCGCGTTGATCGAACTGTTCTCCACCCATCAAGAAGCGGTCTTTGACAGCCTTACCTTCCGCCGCGATCTGGAAGGATTGGCCGCCGAACGCGCCGCGCGCCACGCATCAAACACAGACCTTCAGGTGATTGCGACGGTGTTTGACCGAATGGAGGCCGCGCATCAAAAGCGCGATCCGGCAGAAGAGTCTGATTTGGATGCAAAATTCCATCTGGCGATCATTGAGGCCAGTCACAACGTGATCTTGCTGCATATGATGCGGTCGATGTATGATCTGCTGCGTCAGGGCGTGTTTTACAACCGCCAGATCCTGTTCAAGAACCGTCCCACCCGCGATCTGTTGTTGGAACAACACCGCTCCATCAAGACCGCCATTCTGGCCCGCCAACCGCAAGAGGCGCGTCTTGCTGTCACGCTGCACATGGATTTCATCGAACAAGCGATGCACGATCAGATCAAAGCCGACAAGCACGGGGCGATTGCCCGCCTTCGGCTAGAACACGAACAAAGCCGCTAAATTCACCCTCAAGGGCGCAATTGCAAAAGGCCCGGATCGTTGGATCCGGGCCTTTTGAATGTCATTCTAACAGGCTTAGTGCAGTTTTGCTTCGACCTGCGCGATGGCCGCATCCAAGGACGCAGCGGCGCTTTCAGGTGTGGCTTGCTTGCCAAGGATCTCGCTTGCAACAGAGATCGCAACGGTTACTGCCTGCTCGCGCACTTGGCGCAAAGCCGCTGCTTCGGCCGAAGCGATCTGATCTTTCGCAGCAGCGATGCGGCGTTCAATCGAAACCTTCAGGTCAGCCTTGGCTTGGGTGGCCGCTGCTTGTGCCTCTTGCTTGGCTGCCGCGACGATGCGGTCAGACTGCTCTTGCACTTCTTTTTGCTTTTGCTCGTAAGAGCTCAGCAACAGCTTTGCCTCTTCGCGCAGCGCCTTGGCTTCGGCCAGATCAGCCTTGATCTGCGCAGCCCGCGCATCCAGCAAACCGGTGATTTTGCCCGGTACGCCAAATTTCAGCAAAATCGCGATGAACAGCAAGAAGGCCAGCAACACCACAAAGTTGGTGTTGTGCAACGAGAAGAACGGTCCGGTTGCAGCCATAGCTGGCGATGCGGCGACGGCGGTGAAAAGGGCGATAATCTTCTTCATCATCTTATCCCTTCAACCGCGCGGTCACAGCAGCCGTAATGGCACGCGCATCGGCGGAACCGCCAAGGGCTGCAATCAATTCTTTCGCCGTGTCTTTCGCAACTTGGGTGATTGCATCTGCAGCACCCGCACGAATTTCACCGATGCTCTTTTCAGATTCTACCGCACGTGCCGCGATGTCTGCGTCTGCTTTGGCGATCTCTTTGTTCAGGTCTTTCTGCATGTCCGCCTTCGCATCCGCGACGATCTTGTTCGCCTCGTTGCGCGCTTGAACCAAAGCGTCCTGATAGGCCTTTTCTGACGCAAGGGCCTTGTTCTTCAACTCTGCCGCTGCGGCCAAATCATTGGTGATCGTTCCGGCACGCATCGCCAGAACCGACGCGATCCGTGGCAAGGCAATGCGCGAAAGCACAAAGTAGATCACCAAAAGCGTTACGACGAGCCAGAAGATCTGGTTCGGGAATGTCGAAAAGTCGAGCTGCGGCATCCCTGCCTTTTCAGCTACGTGCGCAACATCCGTTGCGACTTCGGTCGTTGTGGTGGTCGCTGTCATAATGTCCTCCGCCAGACCCTTTGGGAATTTCAGGGGTGCCACACATATGTGCCACCCCTGACCGTAAGGATTGAGACGTTAGATCAGACTGCGAACATCAGCAGAAGCGCTACGAGGAACGAGAAGATCCCCAGTGCTTCGGCGAATGCCAGACCGATGAACAGGGTCGCGGTCTGCGACGCTGCTGCGGATGGGTTGCGCAGTGCGCCTGCGAGGAAGTTGCCCGCGACGTGGCCAACACCGATGGCGGCTGCGCCCGAACCGATGGCGGCAAGACCCGCACCGATGAATTTGCCCAATGCTGCTGCTGCTTCGAGTTCCATGATGATTCTCCTTACGATGGAATAGGTTTTAAGTGGTTACTGCCGAACGATTAGTGTCCTGGATGCAAAGCATCTTTCAGGTAAACGCAGGTCAGAATGGTGAAAACATAGGCTTGGATAAAGGCGACGAGCACCTCTAGACCGTAGATTGCAGTGATGGCCACAATTGACACAGGCGATATCAGCGCGATTGCGGCAAAGCCCGCAAACACCTTGATCACCGCGTGTCCTGCCATGATGTTGCCAGCAAGACGGATCGAATGGCTGACTGGACGCACGAAATACGAGATCACCTCGATGATCGCGATCACAGGTCGCAGGATCAGCGGCGCGTCAGACATCCAGAACAGGCCCAGAAAGTGGAACCCGTGCTTGAACAGGCCAAGTAGGGTGACAAAGAAGAACACACCAAAACCCAAAACCGCCGTCACCGCGATGTGTGAGGTAGGGGTAAAGGACATGGGCAGCAGGCCCAGCATGTTCGCAAACAAGATGAACAAGAAAAGCGTCATGATCCAAGGGAAGTATTTCACCCCATCATGACCTGTCACGTCTTCGACCATCTTATAGATAAAGCTATAGGCGACTTCGCCCAACGACTGAATGCGCGACGGCACCAAAGCACGGCCACGCGAGCCAAAAACAAAAACCACCACGATCGCAAGTGCGGCCAAAGCCATCCACAAGGTCACGTTGGTTGGCGTGTACCATTCGATCGGACCTTCGCCGAACAAACGGGTGATTTTGAACTGGTCCAGCGGGTGAAAAACCAGACCCGAACCTTCGCCGTGCGCTTCTGCTTGCCCTGCCACGTCAGTCTTCCCCTTTTTCAGCCAGCCCTTCGGCGGCCTGTCGTTCTTGCACTTCTCTGGCCGAGCGCAGCATGGTTTTCACACCAGCCGCAAACCCCGCGAGGATGAACAGCACCAAAAACTGCGGCATCGTTCCAAACAAGGAATCCAGCCCGTATCCAATGCCGAAACCAATCCCCAGACCGGCCACGAGTTCGATAACCATCCGCCAAGCCAATTGCGCCTGACGGTGCTTGTCCTCTTGCGGGTTGCGGCGTGGATTTGCCGCCTCTGTTGCCGCAGCGATCCGCTTTTCCAACGCCTCAAGTCGTGCGCGGTCAATGTCGGAAACCATGGCAAAAAGCCCCCAGAAGGTTTGGGCGATACCTACGCAGGCAGGCCCGCTGAGTCAAGACGCTTTGAACGCGTCAGTTGGCCATCTAACCATCTGAAATGTATAGGTTTCGCTGCAGGTCTTTGCCCCCTGCCCACGCCGATCTAACCGCAATCGGCGCTCGGTGGTTATTCAACCCTTTGGTTGACGATCGCTGCGGTTCATGAATACTGGCCCGATGAACACCCGCCTGGACACCGTATTCTCTGCGCTCGCCGACCCGACGCGGCGCGCCATTCTGGCCATGCTGCTGGAAGACGACATGGCCGTAACCGATGTGGCAGAGCCGTTTGAGATGTCGCTGGCGGCGATTTCCAAGCATCTGGGCATTCTGGCCGACGCCGGCCTGATCAGCCGCGAAAAGCGTGGGCGTGTGATCTGGTGCAAACTGGAACCCGACGCCATGCGGACCGCCACCGTCTGGATGCAAAGCTTTGGCCAGTTTGAACCCGTGGACCTTGATGCCTTTGAAAGGTTTCTGGAGGGCGAGTTGCAGTTGCCAGAAAGCGACTGATCCCTAGGTGTCAAACTGCCGGGCAAAGGTTTTGCGCAGCTCTGCTTTTTGCACCTTGCCCATCGCGTTGCGCGGCAACGCATCCAGCACGACCAACCCTTTGGGCTGTTTGAACCGGGCAAGGCGTGGCCGCAAACTGTCAAGAATCGCTGCGGGTTCTAACGTCGCCCCCTTCTGCGCCACCATCACGGCGAATACTGCCTCTCCAAAATCCGGGTGCGGCAGCCCGATCACAGCACTTTCCAGCACACCGGGCACATCATCCAAAAGCATCTCGACCTCTTTGGGATAGACGTTATACCCCCCGGTGATGATCAGGTCCTTGGCCCGCCCGACGATGTGCACATAACCGTCCGCGTCACGCATCCCCAGATCGCCCGTGATGAACCACCCATCAGCACGCAACTCTTCACGGGTTTTCTCGGGCATTTGCCAATAGCCCTGAAAGACGTTCGGGCCGCGCACCTCTATCACCCCGACCTCTCCGGGGCCGACCGCCTGACCATCTTGCATGACCTGCAACGCAACACCTGGCAAGGGGAACCCAACTGTGCCTGCCCGCCGCTCACCGTCATAAGGGTTTGATGTGTTCATGTTGGTTTCAGTCATGCCGTAGCGTTCCAAAATCTTTTGCCCGGTGCGCGCCTCAAACGCGTGGTGCGTCTCGGCCAGCAAGGGTGCAGAGCCGGAGACGAACAACCGCATATGCGCCACCAGCGCGCGGTCGAAATTGGGCAAGGCCAACAGACGCGTATAGAATGTAGGAACACCCATCATCACCGTCGCTTGCGGCAACAGCCCCACCACCTGTGCCGCATCAAAACCGGGCAGATAGATCATCTGCGCCCCAGCCAGAAGAGCGACATTTGATGCCACGAAAAGCCCATGCGTGTGGAAAACCGGCAAGGCATGTAACAGCACATCCGCATCCGTAAAGCGCCACAGCTGTTCCAATGTCTGCGCATTTGACAGCAGGTTATCATGGCTAAGCATCGCGCCCTTTGAACGACCGGTTGTGCCAGAGGTATACAAAATCGCCGCCAGATCATCGCCCTGCCGCGGCACAACTGTTAGCCCCCCTGAATGCCCTGACATTCTTTGTGCGAAACTACCGCTGCCGTCAGCCGCCAATGTTTGCAAAACGGCCCCATGCGCGTCTGCCACAGGCGCCAACATGCCATTCTTTGCCGGATCGCAAATCAACACCCGGGGCGTCGAATTGCCGATGAAATAGTCCATCTCCTCGGCCTGATACGCGGGGTTCAGGGGCAAAAACACCGCGCCAATAGCAACAACGGCACCGTAAATCGCCAGAGCCGTCGGTGATTTGTCAACCTGCACCGCAACCCGGTCTCCGGGATTGACCCCCATTTCACGCAAAGCCCCTGCGGCTTGGGTGATCATCCCGTAAAACGCCTGCCCGGAAATGATCCGTCCATCTTGCAAGATCAGCAGCGGCGTTGATTTTTCGCGCAGGGGATCAAACAGCGCGTCAAACAGGATATTCGTCATTCCACACCTCGCTTGCGTCTCTTCCCCAAGATTACAGGGATCGTGCGCGTCAAACAGCCCGTAATGTGGTGAAATCGGCAACCGATTATTTCCATTCCCATATCCTTTGGCGGAAATACTCCGCAGAGCGGCCACTTTATCGCCTTGCTTTGCCGCGATGGTGGTCAGACAGAATAAGCCCCGACAGGAGAGCAGCATGAAAATCGCACTGAGTTTCTTAGGTTTCTTCACCAAACGCGCTGTGAAAGAAGACGCCACCGATATGTTTGACCTGCGCGTCCAAAAAGCGCGTCAACGCGAAGACCGCCGCAATTCCCAATCCGCCGTTTTCAGAACGAGATCTGCACTCCGGGCAGTCTAAGTTCGGTCATCAGATCACGCAGTTCCTGTCTGGCCGCGATGTTGGACAGGTTCAGTTGATCAACCCCTGTGTCTTTGAGATCAAGCAAAGTAAGTCCGCGCGGGAACAGTTCTCGAAAGATCACCCGTTCCGAAAATCCCGGTGCCACGCGAAAGCCGATGCGCTTGGATAACTCTTCCAAGGCGGATCCTACCTTCTTTTTGTTGTGCATCTGTTGGGCGCCTAAACGGTTGCGCAACACAATCCAGTCGATCGGCGGCAGATCGGCTTGCGCGCGCAATTGCCGCGCGCTCCAGACCATTTCGGAATAAATGGACGGGCCCTTCACTTTGCCGGTTTCCGGGTCAAGGCGTGCCAGCAAATCAAAGTCGATAAAGCTGTCGTTCAAAGGTGTGACCAACGTATCAGCCAAAGAATGCGCGACCTGTGACAGGCGCGTGTGGCTGCCGGGACAGTCAATAATGATGAAATCGCAGCTTTTTTCAAATTCTGCCACGGCGGCCGAAAGACGCTGATCATAGGGGTTTTCGCCGGGCAACAAACGCGACGTGTCAGCCTCTGGCAAATCAAGATATTCAGGTGTCGGCAAGCGCAAGCCACTGCGCGCGACATAAGCCAGTCGATTTTCGATGTACCGACCGGTAGATTTTTGGCGCAGGTCCAGATCAAGCACCCCAACCGGATGGCCCATGCGCACCAAAGCAGTTGCGATGTGCATGCAGGTGGTCGATTTGCCCGAGCCGCCCTTTTCGTTCCCCACAACGATGATATGCGCCATCAGCCACCCGTCCCGTTTTCTAAACCGCGTCGTGCGCAATCACACTTGCGCTATCGTTAACAAAGGAAACCAGCAGCGTGAAGTGTAAACCCGATGGATGCGAAAAAGGGCGCATCTGGTGATGCGCCCAATCCCGAATTTCTTGGTTCAAACAAAACCCAGACGGATTTAGAAACCCAAACCGGCGTATTTGTTCTTGAACTTGGACACGCGGCCACCGGTGTCCATCAGCTTTGCCGATTGACCGGTCCATGCTGGGTGGGACAGCGGATCGATGTCCAAAGCCATCTGGTCGCCCTCTTTGCCCCAAGTGGTCTTGGAGTTGAAGATGGACCCGTCGGTCATTTTGACCGTGATGGTGTGATAGTCGGGGTGAATGCCTTGTTTCATCGCCCTGTTCCTTATTCCGCTTTGGCTTTGTAGGTTGAATCTTCGGCGATACGGGCCGACTTGCCGCGACGATCGCGCAGATAGTACAGCTTGGCGCGGCGAACACGGCCACGACGGACGACCTCAATCGCATCGATGTTGGTGGAATACAGTGGGAAAACCCGCTCTACGCCTTCACCGAACGAGATTTTGCGAACGGTGAAAGACGCGGCAATCGTTGCTCCGCCCTTGCGCGCGATCACAACGCCTTCGTAAACCTGAACGCGCGAGCGCGTGCCTTCGGTCACTTTGTAGCCGACGCGCACAGTGTCGCCCGCTTTGAAATCTGGAATTACCTTGCCAAGCGCAGCGATCTGCTCAGCCTCGATTTGCGCGATCAAATTCATCGCAAGTCCTTTCTTTAACTCGGGGTTTTCCCCGAAAGTTGATGCCGTTCCAGAGCTCTCGGTCTTCGATCGGGTCGCTCCTATAGGAACCCCGCCAGAGATGGCACTTGCGTTTTTAGTCCGAACTTTACGACCACCCGTGCAGAAGAAGGCACTGGCATATGGCCAAAAGGAATCGGGTCCGATGGGCAAATCTACCCCGGACTAGGGGCGTATAGGGGCTAGCGGCTGGGGGGTCAAGTGGTGCGACATCGCGACAAAACATCGATTTGGCCCAGAGTCTCTATTTGGCAGTTCTTTGATCCGACCCTGAGGATCAGCATTGCGGGACTAAACCCAACAAAGATGCAGACTCGCCAAGAGTTTCGAGAATGTCGGTTGCATCGCGTCAAAGAATTATAGTCTGATCAGACCAGATAGTGGGCGGCGAGGCCGAAATGATAGAGTTCTTCTTTGGCATGGTTGGAAGTCGGCCCATCGAGTGGATCGCGGTTGCTTGCGGGATCGTGAACGTCAGCCTGATCATCCAACGTTCGATCCGGAATTACCCGTTCGGCTTTGCTGTGGTGACGCTCTATTTCTTTATTTTCTGGCAGTACCGTCTCTACAGTGACGCGCTGCTGCAGGTCTATTTCTTCATAATTCAAATCTACGGCGTCTATGTCTGGCTGAACGGAAGGGCGCAGGACGGGCGGGTGATTGTGGCGCCTTTGGGCAATAGCATGTTCGCCATGCATCTCGGGGCGACAGCGGTTTTGTGGCTGATCGTGGCGAGCCTGATGGCGACCTTTACCGATGCGGCCGCACCGTACTGGGATGCGGCGGTTGCGGCACTAAGCATCACTGCGCAGTTCCTATTGTCGCGCAGGCACTTGCAGAGTTGGTACCTGTGGATCGCCGTGGATGTGATGGCGATTGGTCTCTTTTACACCCGCGGGTTGGAACCGACGGCGACACTTTACCTCGTATTCTTGGGTCTTGCGATCACAGGGTTGATCCAGTGGCGCCGCGCCGCGATGCGGCCCTTAGACACATGACAACGCGTGGATTTCTGCTTGGAAAGTTTATGCCGCCGCATGCTGGGCATCTCTATTGTGCCAACGTCGGGAAAGCGCGATGCGATGTGATGACGGTGCTGGTGTGTAGCCATGACGCAGAGCCGATCGAGGGGCATCTGAGGGCCAGATGGATGCGGGCGTGCTTGCCGGAGCCTGAATATCAAGTGCTCCACATGCACCGCGATATTCCGCAAGCGCCCGAGGATCACCCCGATTTTTGGCCTATCTGGCGTGCAGCAATCGCGGAGTTCCACCCCGAGCCGATTGATTGGGTCTTTGGTTCGGAAGGCTACGTTCACCGCCTCGCGCGGGAAATCGGCGCGCGGCCCTTTCCCGTGGATCCGGAGCGACAGGTTGTTCCGGTGTCGGGCACGGCAATCCGAAAAGATCCTTGGAACAATTGGCGCCATGTGCCGGGTCCTGTGCGGGGTCACTATCAGCACCGTCTAGTTTTGGTGGGGGCGGAAAGTACCGGCAAGACGATGCTGGCCGAGACCTTGGCCGCACGGCTTTCAAACGTTCCGATTCTTGAATACGGGCGCGATTACGACGCCGTCTTCAGGCATGGGCAAGCTTGGGACGCGGCGGATTTCGAGGCAATCATGATGGGCCACAGAGCGCTGGCGGATACTATTGCAGCGCGAAGTGGGCCGTTTGTCATCGAGGATACCGATGCCATTCAGACACTTGTCTGGGCCGAGGCGCTGTTAGGCAAGGTACCGGAGTCGCTGATAGACCGAGCGCGGGCGGCAATTTCTGGGAAGACCTACCTTGTGCTTGACCATGCAACGCCGTGGAAAGACGACGGAACGCGGCACTTTGCTGATCCCGCGCGCCGCGCGTGGTTCACCAGCCGGCTGCGCGAATGGCTAAATGCGTTCAGGGCGGAGTGGTGGCCTATAGAGGGTGCGGATTGGGCAGCGCGTACTGCTGCCGCCAATGCCCGGTTGGATGCCCTTGATCCAGAATCAGCACTGCATACGGGGTGCCGTGACTGACCTTGTGACTGGCGGAATACAGAGTCAGACTGACAGCCAAGTGAAAATACTCTCGTACGATGAGTTGGGGATACTCTGTCAAACTTTGGGGCCTAAACAGTCATTGCGCTTTAGCTTCGCGATTACCCAAATTTCGCGCGCTTCCGTCTCGACTTACACCGACATATCTTTCCCGCCAGCATAAGGGCGATTTCATGACCAATACCCCGACCAAAGTTGCGGACTTCCAGTTGCGTCGGGCCGTACCCGATGATGCGGCCTTGCTTTTGGACTTTATGCGAAAACTGGGGGCCTATCAGAAAATGGCGGACCAGATCACTGCCACCGAGGCCAGTCTGCACCGGCTTTTGACCGAAAATCAGGGCGAAGCGATCTTTGGGTATCTGCATGGAAAGCCTGTCAGTTTCATGTATTTCAACCAGACCTCTTCGGCCTTCACTGGCCGTTCGGGTCTGTTCATCGATGGTTTCTTGGTGAACGAAGCCCAGCGTTATATGGGGTTGGGTCACGCGATGATGGCGTGGCTGGCGGCAGAGGCACAGGCGCGCGGCTGTCAGATGCTTGAATGGGGGGTCTTGGACTGGAACACCCCGGCCATCGACTTTTACAACGGCTTGGGCGCCTATTGTCTTGATGTCATGCGCATCTACCGTCTGCCACCTGACCGGGTCAGCGATCTGGCCGGTGAAGCTTAGCGTTTTGGCTTTGGCCGCGCCTGAAACTTGGCCCACAAATCGGGCCGCCGCATCTCGGTCAAGGCTTCGGCCTTAGCCCGCCGCCATTTGGCAACCTTGCCGTGATCGCCCGAGGTCAATACTTCGGGGATCTCGCGCCCTTGCCAGACTTGCGGGCGCGTATATTGTGGGTGCTCTAACAGCCCGTCGGAGAAGCTTTCTTCAACTGTAGAGCTGGCATTGCCCAAAACCCCCGGCAACAACCGGACCGTGGCGTCCAGTACCGCCTGCGCGGGAATTTCGCCGCCGGTCAGCACAAAATCCCCCAAGGAAACCTCTTCGATCTGATGGTGGTCAAGCAAACGCTGATCGACCCCTTCAAACCGCCCGCACAACATGGTCATCCCATCACAGCCAGCAAATCGCCGCGCCATTGCCTGATCAAAAGGCTTGCCGCGCGGCGACAGATAGATCACCGGCCAGCGTTCGCGGTCGACCGGGGTGCCTTCGCTTGCTTTTTGCAGCGCCATATCCACCACATCGGCCCGCAGGACCATCCCCGCGCCCCCGCCGGCAGGCGTATCATCGACATTCAGGTGCTTGCCCTGACCGAACGGGCGCAGATCGATCGTCTCAAGCGCCCAAAGTCCCAGATCCATCGCCTTACCCGTCAAGGACAGGCCCAAAGTGCCGGGAAACGCCTCGGGAAAAAGGGTGATGATCTTGACCCGCCACGCGTCTTTGATGTGCAAAGGCTCCATCAGGTCGCGCGGCTGAAGGCTGGCACGGATAGAGATCCGTCCATGGGATTTGGTTTTGGGCGGGGCGTCATTTTCCATTCGGTATGTCTAAAGCGGTTCACTGCGGTGTGAAATCAAAAAATCGCCGTATGCCCCGCAAGGTAAGGTCAGCGACCGGGCCAGAACTCTTGGGCAAACCTTCGCGACGCGGCCCAATTTGACGCAGAACAGCGACGACATCACCTGAAAACGGATCAAGGAGTCGTCTTTGCTTAACCTAGGGTGGACTGATCCAACAGCAATCTGCGCGCTTGGTCCAATGCAGGGCTGAGCGCGCCGCGCGCATTTAGCGCAGTAAGAATCGCTTTGCGGCCCACTTGCGAGGTGATCGCCTCGACATGGCGTGCCAGATCATCCCCCTCCGGCGACAAGGACTGTTGGGTCAAGGGCATCAATCAGTTTATGCGCCAAGGTGATTTCGGGCGCGCGATCCATAGGGTTCGGCGGCGTCCAAGGGGTGATCGTTTGAGGCACACTTTGCCCGATTCTTGCGAAGGGAATCGACAAGAGCGAAAGTGCAATCGGCAGATAGGTTGGAATCTGCGGCATGCTGCCCAAGACCCCGCCGATCCCGCGACCGACACCAAAGCATATCGCAATAATCAAGGTTTGCAGCAAAGCTTGTGTCAAAAGGCCAGAAACGGGCCTTACTTTCGGCGCCCCGTCCCCCGGTTTGATCACAAATGTCCAAAGGACAAAAATTGCTGTAAAGACGAGAACCAGCCCCCAGCCGCCGCCACCAAGCCCCGCAAGCAACGGTCCAATGTACAAAAAGGCATTCGCCCCCATCATAGCGCGTGATCTTAATTCCATTGCGTAGATTGTCCCAAAACAGCCCAAATTTTGCCCGACGTAAACTTAGCCGCGCCGCAGACGATTAGTCTAGCCCTTCGGGCATATCGACTACTAGCCGCGCGCTTTTCAGATCAACCGTGGGCACGACAGCCATAGTAAACGGGATCATCTGGGTGGATTTTCCATTGGCTGGTTGCAGTTCCAGCAGATCGCCCGCACCGTGATTGTGCACTGCGATGACTTTGCCCAGCAACACACCGCCTGTATCATGCGCATTCAAACCGATCAGATCAGCGTGGTAAAACTCATCATCCGGCAAGGACGGCAGCTTGCTGCGATCTGCAAACAGTCGCAGCCCCTTTAACGCATCCGCCTCTTCTTTGGTTGACACCCCAGACATCCGCACCCCCAGACCGCCCGCAACTGACCGGGTGATCTTGATGGTATAGGACCGGGTCCCCTCTTCATTGGTCAGGGGACCATAGGCGGCAATCGCCTCGGGGTCGGCACAAAAGCTTTTGAGCCGCACTTCACCCATCACCCCAAAGGACCCTGAAACAGCACCAACACAAATTTTGTTCGTCATTCAGCGGGTTTCCATTCAGCGGGTTTCAATGTGCAGATTGGGCGTGCGCCGTTCCCACCCTGCGCGTTCCAACTCTGGTGTTGCATGGTTTTCTGTCGGCCAACCCACACACAGATAACCGATCAGCGTCCAGTCCGCAGGGGCGTTCAAGTCTTTGGCCATCTTTTGGGCGTCAAGAATTGAAACCCAGCCAAGTCCCAACCCTTCGGCACGTGCGGCCAGCCAGAACATGGCGATCGCACCAACCACCGAATACGCACGGGTCTGCGGCATGTATTGCGCGCCCAGGCCCGACCCTTTGCATGTGGCATCATCACAAAACACGGCAAGATGCACAGGTGCCTCGCGCATACCAGACAGTTTCAGCTGGGCATAAAGTGCTGCTTTTTCGTCTGTATAGCCTGCAAGTGCAGCGGCGTTTGCAGTTTCAAAATTGGCAATGCTTGCCACGCGCGCGGACGCAGACTCGACGCGGATGATACGCCAAGGTTCTGACAACCCCACCGACGGTGCAGAGGCAAAGGCGCTAAAGCAGCGGTTCAGAACCGCTGCGTCAACCGGATCTGTGCGAAAGCGGCGCACATCACGCCGCCAACGCATCAATTCCGCAAGGTCATCCCTGAACTCAGGGGAAAAGCTGCCCAACATGGCAGCAGACAATCACGCTTCGGCAGGGGCCGCGGCGCGTGCCGCTTTCTTGGCAGCAAGCTCGGTCATGCGCTTGCCTGGGACCGCTGATTTCGGGTTGTTGCGAACAGCTTTCTGGCGCAGGCCAGCTGCTTCCAGCATACGGCAGATACGGTCGGTTGGCTGTGCGCCCTGACCCAACCAGTACTGAACGCGCTCTACGTTCATCACAACGCGGGTTGCGTCATCTTTGGCCAAAAGTGGGTTATAGGTGCCCAGCTTTTCCAAGAAACGGCCGTCGCGTGGATTGCGCGAGTCGGTTGCCACGATCGAATAGAACGGGCGCTTCTTGGAACCACCACGGGCAAGACGGATTTTCATCGACATAGTGTAGTCTCCTTAGGTTTTGTTAGAACCGGGGTTTTCCGGTTATTTCTGTAGGTTTTCGTGATGCCTGATGACTTCGGAAATGATGAAGGTCAGGAATTTCTTGGCAAGACCGGGGTCAAGATCGGCTTCGGTCGACAACTGTTCCAGCCGCGCCATCTGCCGCGCTTCGCGCGCGGGGTCTGACGGTGGCAGATTATGCTCGGCCTTTAGGCGCCCCACCGCTTGGGTGCGCTTAAAGCGTTCGGCAAGGGTATAGACAAGGATCGCATCCAAACGGTCGATCGACTCGCGGTGGCCTTTCAAGACGGCTTCGGCGCGGGCAGCCGTGTTATTCGCATCAGAATTCATACGGGCGCTCCTGTGCCTGAATGGCGGTAAACGTGAAGACCGACCTCCCCAAGCGCGGCAATCTGTGCCTCGGCCACAGGATCGCGCCGTGCACCCAAAGCCACGGCAAGCCGCGCGGACCGCGTGTTTCCCACGTCAATATAGCTGACAAAGCCTTGCGCCCCAAACAACGCGACGGCATGCGGCAGCACTGCGCGCGCGCTTTCGGCCGCATAGCCATTGCCTTCGGCGGCTTCGGTCAGGATCCAGCCCAATTCGGGCTCTGGATCGCCAAATTCCTGCCAAAGATAAATCCAGCCCAAGGGCGCATCAGAGTCGTGACCCGTGACTGTCCACATACCCGCCCCGCGCAACATCCAACCCGCAACGCCTTGGCAAAAGTCGCTATAGGACGCCTCATCGGTGTAGGGCCCGCCCACATAGCGCGACCGGTCCGAGGTGAAAACATCCCGGTAGGCCGGATAATCAGTCAGAACCGGTGCACGAAGCCGCAAGCGTTCGGTCACGACAACTGGCACATGGCCCGAAATCGTCCGGCCAATCTCTGCGGCCTTGGGGTGTGGCATCTGCAACCAAGCAACGCTCATCCAGCAGACCCCGTCGGTGCTGCGTGACGGAATACCCGAACGATGGTGCCGCGCGGTGTAGTCCAATGTCCGTCGTGCACAGCGCCAAGGCGCGTCGCAACTGCGGCAGATCGCGCATTCTCTTCGGTTATGTAGCTGACAGCCGTGGACCAACCCAAACGAGAAAAGGCATCGGTCAGACAAGCGTGCGCGGCCTCTGTTGCAAAACCGCGCCCCTCATCCGATGGCGAAAAGATGGTCCATTTGATCTCTGGCTCGGCCTGACCTTCTGGCCACCACGGGCCAAAAATGCCCAGAACGCGGCCGTTGCCACGTGCCTCGGCGATAAACGGGCCAAAGCCGCGCAACCGTTGATGGCCCAGAACGGCGGCGTAATTGCGCCACGCCTCATGCGGCATCAAGGACCAGCCAAGGGCTGCTGCACGTTCAGACGCGATAAACTGAGTATAGGCCGCCACGTGTTTTTCGTTCGGGGCCACAAGATGTAGCCGATCAGTGGTCAGTACCGGGGTCATACAGCATCTCCATTGGCAAAGTGATAGACGTCGCCGTCATCAAACCAAGTTGGACGCAATCCCGCAATGATCTTGCCACCCAAGTGGGCAGCAATCGCATGCGAAGCACTGTTGTCACGGTGAATTTCCGCCCGCGCCGAGGCGAGCCCCAAAGGACCAAACACCCAGCGGTGCATCGCAGCGGCCGCTTCGCGCGCCAGGCCCTGCCCCTCGGCCGCAGCCGTCCACAGCGACCATGTCAGTTCGGGTTCGGCCCCGTCTTGCCACTGCATCGGGCCGAAATGACCAATACCAAGGCCAGTTGCACGGTCCTGCGCGATGAGCCGACCAAAGCCGCGCATCACCCAATGTCCAAAGAACGACGAGAACTGCTCAGCGGCCTCGTGTTCCTTTTTCGTCCCACCTGTAAAGGCCGTCCGGTCCGACACGCGATAATCGCGAAACGCCGGCCAATCGGCGGCCTGCGGCGCACGCAAGATCAGCCGCTGTGTCTCCAGAACGGGCAAACCAATCAACTGCGGGCGCGCGCTGTGCATCATTTCTTTTTCATCAACCCTGACAGCGACGACGGCAGGCTTAACCCACGCGGCATGCCGGGGAACCCGCCGCCCATGCCAAGGCCCTGCTTCATGCCTTTGGCAGCGGCCTCCAACGCCTCGGGCGACATGTTGGCCATGTCGGGCATGCCCGCGCCACCTTTGCCACCCATCATTTGCTTGATGGCTTGCTTCATCATGCCACCCTTGCCCATCTTCTTCATCATGTCGGCCATTTGCTGATGCTGTTTAATCAGCTTGTTCAACTCTGAAACTTCCAAACCCGCGCCCTTGGCGATGCGCTTTTTTCGGCTTGCGGCCAGAAGGTCAGGGTTGGCCCGTTCCTTTTTCGTCATGGAGTTGATCAAAGCAATTTGATGCGCCAGCATCTTGTCATTGAACCCTGCCGCCTCGGCCTTTTTCGCCATGCCGCCCATGCCGGGCATCATGCCCATCAGGCCCTGCATGCCGCCCATCTTGATCATCTGTTCCAACTGGCTGCGCAGGTCGTTCATGTTGAACAGACCCTTGGCGAACCGCTTGGCCATCCGCTCGGCCTGTTCGGCTTCAAAGGTCTCACGCGCACGCTCAACCAGCGCCACGATGTCGCCCATGCCAAGGATACGGCCCGCGACACGCTCTGCCTCAAACGTCTCCAGCGCGTCCATCTTTTCGCCAAGACCGACAAAGCGGATCGGCTTGCCGGTCACAGCCCGCATCGACAGCGCCGCACCACCGCGACCGTCGCCGTCCATCCGGGTTAGCACAACGCCCGAAATGCCGACCTTGCCGTCAAATTCTGACGCGACGTTCACCGCATCTTGTCCGGTCAGACCATCGACCACCAACAGCGTCTCGCGCGGTTGGGCAATGTCACGAACCGCCTGAATTTCCTCCATGAGGATTTCATCGATGTGCAAACGGCCCGCGGTATCAAGGAACAGCACATCATAACCGCCCATCGCGGCTTGGGTCTTGGCACGCTTGGCGATCTGCACCGCAGACTCGCCCTTAACGATCGGCAGGCTATCGACACCAATCTGTCCGGCCAAAATCGCCAGCTGCTCCATTGCGGCCGGGCGGTTGGTGTCGAGGGATGCGAGCAGCACCCGCTTTCCAAGACGCTCTTTGAACCGTTTGGCCAGTTTGGCGGTGGTGGTGGTTTTACCCGACCCTTGCAGACCGACCATCAAAATCGCCGACGGCGGGTTGTCGATCTTTAGGTCTTCGGGTTCGTCATCACCCGCCAGCACCCGGATCAATTCGTCATGCACGATCTTGACGACCTGCTGACCGGGGGTGATCGATTTCGTGACCGCTTGACCGATCGCGCGAACCTTGACAGCTTTGACAAAGCCGCGCGCCACTTCCAGCGAGACGTCCGCCTCTAGCAGCGCCACGCGCACTTCGCGCAGGGCGGTATCGACGTCAGCTTCGGACAACGCGCCAGCTTTGGTCAGACGGTCGAAGACACCACCAAGGCGTTCTGACAGGCTTTCAAACATGGCGCGTTCCTTATGATTTGCCCCGATATGGGGCGCGGCTGGCGGGGTTCCAAGGCCAATGCAGAACAGCACCTGTGGGCGCAACGCGCTGACAGATGTCGATCCCGGCATAGGCCAAGGGACCGGAAGCCTATGCCTCCGGGGAATTAAGGGTGCCGATACGCCCGAAAGGGTGCAGAGTCAAGCGTTGGGGGCGCAGCGCAGACTTTGGTGGGGGCCGATTAGACCAAAGCGAAGCAGCGCATCAAATGTTACGAAAACCGCCGCCTGATGAAATCGGCAAACAGCGGCACGGTAAAATCAAGGTATCCAAAACTGGGGCTATAGATCATCCCCTTGTGAATAATTGTCGCCCGCGCAGGCCCCAGAGAGTTCATCTGCCGTCCCATTTCCTTGGCAATATCGGCCATCGAATACGGCCCATCGCCCAGCGCAGCCATTGCTTGGACGAATTTCACCTCTGCCTTGGTCAGCCGGTCTATGCGCACTTTGAAGAACCCTTCATCCAGTGACGCAATCGCCCCTCGGTAGGCTTTTTGGGTTTCCGCAAGCGTGATCGTAGGGCCTTGCGCGCTGTCCCACAGAATGGACGCCCATTCTTGCAAGAAAAACGGATAGCCTTTTGTCAAAGTGACAATTTCCGCAAGTGCATCATCTGAAATATCAGCGCCCTCTTCCCGGATTGGGTTTCGAATGGCCTTTTCAGCAGAAACGCGGTCCAAGGGACCCACTTCCGGATAAACAAAAAGTCGTTCAGCATAGGATTTTGCGTCACCTGCAAGCCGTGCGACTTGTGGCAGACCTGCCCCGACAAACAGCACAGGCAAACCCGCTTGTGACACCTTATGTACCGCCACGATCAGGGCTGAAAGATCGGGTTCCGACAGGTATTGAATTTCATCAATCAACAGCATCCAACCTTTGCCAGCGGCCTTTGCCGCCTGACCAATTGTCAGGAAAAGGTCGGGAAGATCAGCCTGCAAATCACCGCTGTCGGCAAGGCCGGGTTCGCCGTCTACCTCAACCTCAAAGCCCGCAACCTCTATCTTGAAAATAGAGACAAAACTGCGCAACGCCCTTAGACCACGATCTGCAAGATCTTTCGCGGATTCCGCAACTGAAAGCGAACGCATGACACGGCGCATTTCGGGCACCAGCAATTGCGCCAGTCCCTTGCCTTCGGGCGATTCTACTTTTGAGGTCAAAAGCCCTGCCTGCCGCCCAATTCCTTCGATTTCATTCAGCAGAACTGTTTTGCCAGTACCGCGCAACCCAAGCAGAATGATAGAGCGTGCGTGCCGGCCGAAGATTGCCCTACCACTTGCAATTCTGGCCTGTTCCAAGACCAAGTCTCTGCCTGCCAGCTCTGGCGGGCGGCTTCCGGCACCGGGGGCAAAGGGGTTACGATATGGATCCATTTTCTTACCAACTGCAGATTTTTTTCCGTTTCAGCACGATCGTTCGCAACAACTATAGCAATAACTAGTTACTAATAGCAACACATAGCGAAAAATACTAGTATTTACTATTATTGCCTATAAATTCCTATTTTTCCTTATTCTCGTCGGACAGAAATCTTTTCAACACCTTCGGTTCGTATAGAGCTTGCAAACAGCGCGGTGTTGGGACTTTCCTGTGCACATACGCACGGTCAGGGGTTGCCATGTACAATTGGGACGAAATTCGAACCGCTTTTCACGTGGCTCGCCTTGGCACTGTTTCAGGTGCGGCGGATATGATGGGTGTCCACCACGCCACTGTTATCCGCCACATCGACGCTTTGGAAAAGCAACTGGGGGCAAAGCTGTTTCAACGCCACGCGCGTGGCTACACCCCGACTGAGGCTGGTCGCGACCTGTTGTCGGTGGCCCAAACCACCGACGAGCAATTCTCACAACTTGCCAGCCGGATCAAAGGCCATGGCGAGACGGTCAGCGGAGAGTTGGTGATCACCTCTATCACCGGGTTTTCGGGCATGTTGGTGCCGGTGCTGGCTGGGTTTCAGGCGCTTTACCCTGATTTGACTGTCAGATTTCTGACCGATATGCGTGTCTACCGGCTAGACTACGGCGAGGCGCATGTGGCCATCCGCGCCGGCGTCATCCC
>JAAFIJ010000080.1:0-6065 GCA_013298675.1 Rhodobacterales bacterium
GGCCCAGACCGCGCACCAGTGTGGCCTGCGGCATTGACCGGTTCGGTCAGTCACTGTGCCGGGGTTTGTGTGGCGGTCCTGGGCCAGCGCGCGCATTGGTATGGGATTGGCATTGATGTGGAGCCTGACCAAGAACTGGAAGCTTCCTTGTGGCCTACAATTTTGCGCCCGGAAGAGCAGGCGTTTGTGCAATCGGGCTATGATGCCTTGCGGATTTTCGTGGCGAAAGAGGCCGCGTACAAGGCCCAGTATAGCAAGACCCAAACCCTGTTTGATTTTCACGCCCTGTCGATGACAGTCAATGGGGCGACGTTTAGCGCGCAGTTTCAAATCGATGTCGGGCCATTTAGGCGCTTTGATCACCTTCAGGGTCAGTTCATTTGCGCAGGCGGCTATACTGCGGCCTTGGTGACCATTCCGGTCTGAACGAACAGGCAGGCCCGGTCTTGACTAGGTCGCTTCCGTGGCTTTTTCGGTCGTGACGGACAGCCCATAGGCAAAGGTGCAGGCTAGTGTAGCCCTATGCAAAAGACGTCACGCGACTATCAACTTGGGCTGGTTCTGGTCATCGTCGCCGTAGTGGCGTGGAGCACCGCTGGCCTTTTCACCCGGTATCTTTCGGCGGACACACCGACAATTCTGTTTTGGCGCGGCCTGTTTGGCGCGCTGGGAACGATTGCGGTCGTCGCGGTTTTGCCCGGGACCGGAGGGATCAAGACCTTTCGCGCGTTGGACCGCAGCGGCGTTGCCTATGCCGCACTTACAGCGCTCTCGATGTTTTTCTTCATCACCGCACTGCGCAACACCACAGTCGCACATGTCGCGATTGTGACGGCCATTGTGCCGTTTTGTGCAGCCTATTTAGGATGGGCGCTGCTAGGTGAAACACCAAAGCCTGCGGTTTTGGTGTCCAGCGGCATCGCTTTGGCGGGAGTCGCAATCATGGCTGGGATCAGCACCGACGGGCATCTCTACGGTGATGGCTTTGCACTGTTGATGGCCCTATGCATGGCAGGGATGATCCTGATCTCGCGACGCTTTCCCGGTATTCCTGCCTTACCCGCCACTTGTCTCGCTTCGGCTTTTAGTGCCCTTGGCGCGCTTCCCTTTGCCACAATATACGCGGTTTCGGCGCAAGACATGGGTCTGCTGGCCTTGTTTGGCTTGGTCAATCAGGTGATTGGATTTGGCCTGTTCGCAATGGGTGCGCGGTTGTTGCCGCCTGCTGAAACGGCATTGTTGACCGCTTTGGAAGCACCTCTTGCGCCGTTGTGGGTCTGGATTGCGCTGTCTGAAGTTCCCGGGACAGCGGTTATTCTGGGCGGGCTGATGGTTTTTGGCGCGGTGCTTGGCCACATTCGAGTTGCCAACACCGGCCAAAACCCGCGCTTGTGATCACACCGTTTGGGCGGCCGGGCGCTTGATCAGGCGCGCGGCATCCAGCGCCAATGGGCGCAAGCCAGCGCCACCCGCATCGATCACTTCAAACAAGTGCCTACGCATCCGGGGTTCCCAAAAGTCATTGATATGTGACGCGAAAAGTTCGATGCCTTCGGCCGTAGGCTTACTTTCCATGAACTTGGAAATCTGGTTCGCCATGTAGATCAGTTTGGCGTGCGGGCCAGAGTGGTGGGTGCCATCATGCGACATGGGCGCTCTCCTCGGGTGTAATGCGGTGGGGGTGGGTGTAAATCTCAAACCGGTCAGCGCGGGCAAGTGCGATCAGGGTCAGGCCCGCAACATTGGCCATGGCCACAGCGGCGGCGGTCGGGGCAGAGGCGGCGATCAACACAGGTACACCAAACGCGCAGGCCTTTTGAACCATGTCGATTGAGATACGGGACGTGATGATCAAGGCGCCGTCCATTGACGGGACGCGCGACAGGGCGCCGATCAGTTTATCAAGTGCGTTGTGGCGACCCACATCTTCGCGCGCGGTGATGATCCCACCTTCGGCAGTCCAGAACGCGGCCGCATGCACGGCGCGGGTGATGTCGTGCAAAGGTTGATGGGCGGTCAGATCGGCCATCGCCGACATGATATGCGCCGGGGTCAGCGTCAGGTGCGATTGGGCCACAGGCTTGGCCACACGCGTCGCCTCTTCCAGACTCTCAATACCGCACAACCCACACCCGACCGGACCGGACATAGAGCGTCGGCGTTGGGTTTGGCGGGCCTCGGCGTCCGAGGCAAGCCAGATTTGCAGATCAATACCTAGGTCGGTTTCAATGACTTCAACTTGGTCAATCTCTGCGGCGGTCGCGATGCCTTCGGTCAGGGAAAATCCATAAGCGAAATCAACCAAATCATCGGGCGTGGCCATCATCACCGCGTGCGTTGACCCATTATAGGACAGCGCCACCGCCACCTCTGCAGGCAGCTCGCGCTGGCCTTGCGACGCACGACCTTGCCCAAAGGCAAGGCGCGCATGGGGGCGGTGGGTGTCCATTACGAGGCCATCACTCCGCGGCAGCGATCCGGCGCGACCGGGTGGCTTGGGCGTTGTAATCGGTTTGCCATTCAGACGGGCCGTTGGACGGCGAAATTTGCACCGCAGTCACCTTGTATTCCGGGCAATTGGTGGCCCAGTCGGAATAGTCGGTGGTGATCACATTGGCCTGAGTGTCTGGGTGGTGGAATGTTGTGTAAACCACCCCCGGATTGACCCTGTCTGTCAGTGTCGCGCGAAGTGATGTGTCGCCAGAACGGCTGGCAAGGCGAACCCAATCGCCCTCTTTGATCCCGCGCGTTTCGGCGTCATGCGGGTGGATTTCCAGCACGTCTTCATCATGCCAAACCACATTGGCGGTGCGCCGTGTTTGCGCGCCCACGTTGTACTGCGACAAGATGCGCCCCGTCGTCAGCAGCAACGGGAAGCGCGGGCCGGTCTTTTCATCGGTCGCCACGTATTCCGTATTGATGAACTTACCCTTGCCGCGGACAAACCCGTCAACATGCATCAATGGCGTGCCGTCGGGCGATTTTTCGTTGCATGGCCACTGAACCGAGCCTTTTTCTTCCAGCAACTCATAGGTCACACCGGCAAAGGATGGGGTGGTCATCGCGATTTCGTTCATGATCTGCGCCGGATGGGTATAGGTCCAGCCCGCACCCATGGCGTTGGCCAGCATCTGGGTGATTTCCCAGTCAGCATAGCCATTGCGCGGTGCCATCACTTTGCGCACGCGGTTGATCCGGCGTTCCGCGTTGGTAAAGGTGCCATCCTTTTCGAGGAAGGTCGAACCAGGCAGGAACACATGCGCGTAGTTCGCGGTCTCGTTCAGGAACAGGTCATGCACGATCACACAATCCATTGCCGCCAGACCTGCTGCCACGTGCTTGGTGTCCGGGTCCGATTGCAGAATGTCTTCGCCCTGACAATACAGCCCCTTAAACGTGCCATCGACGGCGGCATCCAACATGTTGGGGATGCGCAGACCCGGTTCGTCATCAATCTTGACGCCCCAGATCTTTTCAAAAATGTCGCGGACAGCCTCGCCCTTGACGTGGCGGTAACCGGGCAATTCGTGCGGGAAAGATCCCATATCGCACGAACCTTGCACGTTGTTCTGCCCCCGCAGCGGGTTTACACCCACGCCGGGACGGCCAATGTTTCCGGTCATCATCGCAAGGTTGGCGATGCCCAAAACGGTGGTCGACCCTTGGCTGTGCTCGGTCACGCCCAAGCCATAATAAATGGACCCGTTGCCACCCAGCGCATAAAGCCGTGCAGCGGCGCGCACGTCTTCGGCCTTGACGCCAGTCAACAACTGCACCGCTTCCGGAGAGTTCTGCGGCTGGCTCGCGAATTCGGCGTAGTCTTGGAATTCATCCCAATCGCACCGATCACGAATGAAAGCCTCATCAAATAAGCCTTCAGTCACAATCGTATGCGCCAGTGCGGTCACGATGGCCACGTTGGTTCCGGGGGTCAGCGCCAGATGGTGTTCGGCTTTGATATGCGGGCTTTTGACCATATCAGTGCGGCGCGGATCGATCACGATCAGCTTGGCGCCCTTGCGTAGACGCTTTTTCAAACGGCTGGCAAAAACAGGGTGGCCCTCTGTCGGGTTGGCGCCAATGACAATAACAACGTCAGTTTCTTCAACAGAATCAAAATCTTGAGTCCCGGCAGAGGTACCCAATGTTTGACCCAAACCATAGCCCGTTGGGGAATGGCAGACGCGCGCGCATGTGTCGGTGTTGTTGTTCATGAACACAGCGCGGGTCAGTTTTTGCACCAGATACGCTTCTTCGTTGGTGCAACGGCTAGAGGTGATCACACCAACAGAATGACGGCCATGCTTTTCAATGATGCCTTGCATCCGTGCGGCGGTAAAGGACATCGCCTCGTCCCACGACACTTCTTGCCACGGGTCGTTGATGCTGTCGCGGATCATTGGGTTCAAGATCCGGTCCTTGTGGCTGGCATAGCCATAGGCGAAACGCCCCTTGACGCAGGAATGGCCACGGTTGGCCTTGCCGTGTTTGTAGGGAACCATACGAACCAGTTCGTCGCCGCGCATTTCGGCCTTGAAACTGCACCCCACACCGCAATAGGCGCAGGTGGTGATGACCGAACGCTCTGGAGTGCCGATTTCGATGATCGACTTCTCTTGCAAAGTGGCGGTCGGGCAGGCGGCAACGCACGCACCGCAAGACACGCAATCAGACGCAAGCGCATTGTCATCGCGCGCCCCGAAGGACACGCGGCTGTCAAAGCCACGACCCTCAATGGTCAGCGCGAAGGTGCCTTGCACTTCTTCACACGCCCGCACGCAGCGCGAGCAGACGATGCATTTCTGCGGATCGTAGCTGAAATACGGGTTTGAATCGTCGCGTGGGATATAGTGCGGATTGGCCTCGCCGCTGGTATTCTTGGTTTTGAAATGGGTTTCAATTGCCTCATACCGCACATCGCGAAGGCCCACGGCCCCTGCCATGTCCTGCAATTCGCAGTCGCCGTTGGCAGAGCAGGTCAAACAATCCAACGGGTGGTCAGAGATGTACAGTTCCATCACCCCGCGCCGCAGCTGTTTCAATTTGGCGTTCTGGGTGTGAACCTTTAGCCCGGGTGCGACAGGGGTGGTGCAAGACGCGGGGGTGCCGTTGCGACCCTCAATCTCGACCAGACACAGCCGGCAGGATCCGAACGCATCGACACTGTCGGTCGCGCAGAGTTTCGGCACTGAAATGCCGATTTCCGCCGCAGCGCGCATGATTGACGTGCCCTCGGGCACGGTGATGTCAAAGCCGTCAATCGTCAATGTGACCATTTGTTTGCTTTTGGCAGCGGGCGTACCAAAGTCACGGTCTGGAATGATGAAGTCTTTCATTCAGCGGCTTCCTTCACTGCGTTAAAGTCGTCAGGAAAATGGGTCACGGCCGACATTACCGGATAAGGGGTAAAGCCGCCAAGGGCGCATAGAGAGCCCGATTTCATCGTGTTGCACAGGTCGGTCAAAAGCGGCATCGCGGTGCTGTCGCCCTTGGCAATCCGGTCAATCGTTTCAACCCCGCGCACGGCACCAATGCGGCACGGTGTGCACTTGCCACAGGATTCAATCGCGCAGAATTCCATAGCAAAGCGGGCCTGTTTCAGCATATCGGCGCTGTCGTCAAACACAGTCAGGCCCGCGTGGCCGATCAGCCCGTCCTTGCCTGCGAATTCCTCATATCCAAAGGGCGTGTCAAACAGCGCGCGCGGGAAATAGGCCCCCAAAGGCCCACCCACCTGAACCGCCTTGACCGGGCGGCCAGATGCGGTGCCACCAGCAATTTTGTCAACGATTTCACCAAGGCTCAGGCCAAAGGCAATCTCGTAAAGCCCGCCGTTTTTGACGTTTCCAGCAATTTGCAGCGGGATCGTGCCGCGCGAACGCCCTAGGCCAAAGTTTTTATAGTGCTCGGCCCCACGTTCAAAAATCACCGGGATAGAGGCCAGCGATATGACGTTGTTCACGACAGTTGGCTTGCCCATAAACCCTTCGAGCGCGGGCAGAGGCGGCTTGGCGCGGACAACACCGCGCTTGCCTTCAAGGCTGTTCAGTAGGCTGGTTTCCTCG
>JAAFIJ010000080.1:6075-9404 GCA_013298675.1 Rhodobacterales bacterium
TTTCGATATCAAAGGCATGCTGTGATCCTTTGACTGATGCGCCCAGCAACCCATCTGCTTGCGCTAAAGCCACGGCTTTTTGCATCACTTCGATAGCGATCGGATATTCTGAACGAATGTACACAAATCCCTTGGTCGCCCCGGTGGCAAAGCCTGCGATGATCATCCCTTCGATCAAGGTAAAGGGGTCACCTTCCATCAACATGCGGTCGGCAAAGGTGGCGCTGTCGCCTTCGTCGGCATTGCAGACGATGTACTTGCGGTCGGCTTGCGCCTCTGAAACGGTTTTCCACTTGATCCCGGTCGGGAAACCTGCACCGCCACGGCCGCGCAGACCTGATGCTGTCACCTCGGCCACAATCGCCGTTTTGTCCATATCCAAGGCACGTGCAAGCCCGGTAAAGCCGCCTTGTGCCGCATAATCTGTCAGCGACAGCGGGTCGATCACGCCAACGCGGGCAAAGGTCAGGCGCGTCTGCGCCTTCATCCACGGCAAATCATCTGTCAGGCCAAGCGCTTTGGGGTGTTTAGACAAATCACCCAACACGGCGGGCACATCAGCCAGCGTCAAGGGACCAAAGGCCAAGCGTCCAGAAGGTGTTTCTACCTCTGCCATCGGTTCCAAGAAAACCATGCCGCGAGAGCCGTTGCGCACCAGCGTCAGATCAATGCGTTTGGCGCGGGCCTGCTCTTGCAACGCGGTGGCAATTTCGTCCGCGCCAAGGGCGACGGCGGCGCTATCAAGGGGAAGGTAAATCTTCATTTCAAACCCTCCAACAGGGCATCAATCCGGGCCTCATCCACGCGGCCGACAAGTTTGCCGTTAATCATCGCGGCGGGCCCACAAGCGCAAAGGCCAAGGCAAAAGATCGGCTCTAGGGTAACGGATGACTTGCTTGTGCCATGCCAATCAACGCCAAGCGCCTTTTGGGTATGGGCGGCAACACGGTCAGCACCCATCGACTGGCACGATTCCGCGCGGCACAGTTTCAGCACATGGCGACCCGCAGGCTCTTCACGAAAATCGTGGTAAAACGACATCACACCATGCGCTTCTGCGCGGCTGATGTTCAAGGCGCGCGCGATGATCGGCAGTGCGTCTTGCGGAACATAGCCATATGCAGCTTGAACGGCATGCAGAATGGGCAACAAAGCGCCCTCCATCCCGGCATGTTCAGCAAGGATTTCTTCAACGCGCGTCGAAACTTCGGCGGAATCAAGCATTCTGGCGGCCCTTTGGGTGGTTTCGATCTGATTGACAAAGCTTGATAGGAAAATCAATAGCGAATATTCGTTGTTTGATAGGCATTGCCTATTGAAACTTAACGGTTGCTCGCCTTTTCCAACCGAACAGCATCTTCGATCAGCGCCTGCAAAACAGGCGTTTGCAGGTCGCGTTTGGGGGCGATCAGGCCGACCAGGTGTTCGGCCTCGGGGTCAACGATGGGAACGGCGATCAAACCACCGGGGCCGGTAAACATCTCGGCCAGTTTCATCGGCACGACAGAAGCCCATTTTCCACTGCGAACATGGGCCACCAAAGCAATCGTGGAATTGCTTTCAACCGAAGGAACGACCGGCCCACCGCTGTCCAACAGATGCTGGTTCACGATGCGCCTGTTTTGCATGTCCGCTGTCAAAAGGCACAGCTGTTGTGTCGCAACCTCTGCCCAACTGACGCTTTGACGCCCAGCAAAATCAGAGCCGGGCGCGCACAACAGCCGGTAAAACTCTGAATAAAGCGGAACTTGCGCCACGCGGCCCAAAGGTTCGTTATCAAGATAGGTGATGCCTGCATCGAGTTCTAGGCTCTCAATGCCGACCAAGATCTCGGCCGAAGTGCGTGACAGTATGGTTACGCGCACATTGGGGTGGCGCGCAAGGAAAGGCGCGGTCAGGTCGGACACCATCGGCAAAGCGGTGGGAATGACGCCAAGACGCAAGTTGCCAGACAGACCCGCGTGGACGGTTCGCATTTCATCCTTCATCGCGCGCATGTCGCCTGCGATGCGGCGTGCCCAGTCCAGAACGCGCTGGCCCTCGGGTGTCAGTCCCTGAAACCGAGAGCCGCGAAACACCAACTGCACACCCAACTGATCTTCTAGCTGACGAATGGCTGATGACAGCGACGGCTGCGTTACCCGGCAAACCAAGGCAGCGCGGCCAAAATGCCGCTCATTCGCCAATGCGATGAACATTTCCAGCTTGTCTAACATCGTTGCAGGGTGATGTTGTTTTCGCCCTTTCGCAAGCCATAGCGCAAAGGCCAAGCAAATTTGCCCCGCAGCCGTGCGAGTGGTTGCACGAGACCCTTGCAACGCTTAGCTTTGACGCATGATCAGATTTATCCCCTTTATCAAAAAGCCGCCGGTTGTGGCGGTGATCCGCCTTGCTGGCACAATCGGCACCGGGCGCAATGCGCTGAACGATGAGGGTCTTGCGCCCTTGATCGAAAAAGCGTTCCGAATGAAACCCGTGGCCGTGGTCCTTGTGATCAATTCGCCCGGCGGCTCTGCTGTGCAATCCAGCCTGATTGCCGCACGGGTGCGCCGTCTGGCCGAGGAAAAAGGGATCAAGGTTTACGCCTTTGTCGAAGATGTTGCTGCAAGCGGCGGCTATTGGCTGGCTTGTGCTGCGGATGAAATCTGGGTCGATGCCTCTTCCCTTGTTGGGTCGATCGGAGTGATCTTCGCCTCATTCGGATTTCCCGAATTGATGGCCCGTCAAGGGGTTGAACGCCGCGTCGTGACAGCCGGCAAATCCAAAAGCCTTGCCGACCCGTTCCTGCCGCAAAAACCAGAAGATATTGACCGATTGCGCGCAATTCAGCAGCCGATCCACGACGCATTTATTGCCCATGTCAGAGCGCGGCGCGGCACGCGGCTGAAAGACGCGGATTTGTTCAACGCCGATATCTGGGTCGGCGCACAGGCCGCAGATTTAGGGTTGGTCGACGGCATCGGGCATCTTGTGCCAAAAATGAAGTCGCTGTTTGGCGACAAGGTGAGGTTTGTGGCTTTGGGGCAAAGGCGCAGTTTGCTGAACCGTTTTGGCCTGAACCTTGCCCAAGATGCGATGTCAACCTTGGAAGAGCGCGCCGCTTTGGCGCAGTTTGGGCTATGAAATGATCAAAGCCGTTCTTGTCTTTCTGATCGTCATGGCCGTGATCGCCATGATCGGCAACGCCTTGTTCCCCGGTGCATTGACACGGCGCGTGAAACAACAGTTGCGGCTAACGCCTGCAGCCAAATGCACAAGCTGTGGCCGCCATTTGATTGGCACTTCTGGCTGCAATTGCAAAAAGAGGGCATGATGCAGACATCCAAACA
>JAAFIJ010000081.1 GCA_013298675.1 Rhodobacterales bacterium
GTCCGGTGGGTATATTTTTGTTGATTCTACCGAAGGTGCCGGGACCGTCTTTCAGCTTTTGCTGCCCGTGTATCAAAATGATGAGACCGCACATATCGAGATCAAACCCGAAGGCAAATCTCCGTTGCTTCGACCGGGCGAAGGCGTTGTCTTGCTGGTTGAAGATGAAGCCGCCGTGCGGTCTTTTGCCTCTCGAGCGCTGCGGATGCGTGGCTATACAGTGATCGAGGCTGCCAGCGCCGAAGAGGCGTTGGACATGTTGGCAGACCCGAAACTTAAGGTGGACGTTTTTGTAACCGACGTCGTGATGCCGGGTTTGGATGGGCCAAGTTGGGTGCGCCTTGCGCTGGAATCTAGGCCAGGTGTCAAAGTGATTTTTGTCTCGGGTTATGCCCAAGAAGCGCTGTCACAAGACCAAGCGTTGATCCCAAATTCGATTTTTCTGCCAAAGCCATTTTCGCTTAAGGAGCTTACCACGACGGTTCAGTCACAAATGTACTAAAGCACCGCCATCGATTGTTTCGCCAAACAACGCCAAGCAAAGGCCAAGTTGTGCGTCGTCACGCACACCTTTAACGAGTCGCTAACGGATGCTGTTGTAGATTTCAAAGTCACGCGCGCAAAATTTGCGCAGTAAATCTTCGACTTTGCCGTTGAGCATGGTGTTACCGGTAGGCGACACATTTACCCGCGGCAAGGTAAGGGCGCAATCGAGGCGATCCTCCATAAACGTGATAAACCTATCGATTTGCTCATATCGAAAGACGTGATCGACAGTGAACTCGGGTTTGGGTGACAGAAAATATGCTTGATTACCGACCTGCGCGAACTCCGGCTTATCCTCACGACAATAGGCCGTCACAAATTCGTCAAATGTCAGATGTGCTGTTGATTTGGCAGTAATTTCATCTTCGCGTTGACGGTAACGGTACCAACTTCCCAGCCAGTCCTTGGGTTCGCGCATCAGCGCCGTCAGAGCGAACTCTTTGCCAGACGAGTCTGAAAAATAGGGTTTTAGGAATCGATGAAATCTCTGAGCATTGGTATGCTTAAGCTGCGGTGGGCGTAAAATCGTCACGGCTGCCAGTGAGCCAAGGGCTGATTCGATCGCGGTTGATGCCGTTTTTGGCGTTGCTAAAAAGACCAGTCTCTGCTTCCAGAATACGAGCATTTCAATGGCCCCTTCAATAATTTTGCTCAAGATCGCCACAACGGCGGTCCATCCTAACTATTCCTTAATCTCTGTAAGAAAAAGCTATGTTTAGTAGAAATGTATTGAATTGTTCCTGTTTTGGTCCCATAAGGTGGAAACAAAGTAAGAACACTACGGGCAATTGCCGCGACGCTGCGGCTGTGAAATAAGGGTGAAAGCAATGGCTGCGGCAAACCTACTCGAGTTGAACGGGAAGCGTGAGATGGATAAGGCGAAGGCGCTTGAAAGCGCACTGGCACAGATTGAGCGGCAGTTCGGCAAAGGCTCTATCATGAAGCTTGGGTCGGACAATCCAGTCATGGACATTGAGGCGACGTCAACGGGTTCGCTCGGTCTGGATATCGCACTTGGGATCGGCGGCCTGCCGCAAGGGCGCATCATTGAGATTTACGGACCAGAAAGCTCTGGCAAAACCACGCTAACGCTTCATGTTGTAGCAGAGCAACAAAAGAAGGGTGGCGTTTGCGCCTTTGTCGATGCAGAGCACGCGCTGGACCCGCAATATGCGAAAAAGCTTGGGGTAAACCTGGATGAGCTGTTGATTTCGCAGCCAGACACAGGCGAGCAAGCGTTGGAAATCGTTGATACGTTGGTGCGGTCCGGCGCGGTTAGTTTGATTGTCGTGGACTCTGTCGCAGCCTTGGTGCCTAAATCTGAAATTGAAGGCGATATGGGCGACATGCAGATGGGCAGCCAAGCCCGACTGATGAGCCAAGCCATGCGGAAACTGACCGGATCTATCGGCAAATCAAACTGCATGGTGATCTTCATCAACCAGATCCGGATGAAAATTGGGGTGATGTTCGGCAGCCCAGAAACAACGACGGGCGGCAATGCGTTAAAGTTTTATGCCTCGGTTCGATTGGACATTCGCCGGATTGGCGCGATCAAGGACCGCGATGAAGTGGTTGGAAACTCTACCCGCGTCAAAGTTGTAAAGAACAAGGTTTCGCCTCCGTTCAAGGAAGTTGAGTTCGATATCATGTACGGGGAGGGGATTTCCAAGGTCGGCGAGTTGGTCGATATTGGGGTCAAAGCGGGCGTGGTAGAAAAGTCCGGGAGTTGGTATTCTTATAAGGATGAGCGCATTGGCCAAGGCCGCGAAAATGCGAAAACCTTCTTGAAACAAAACCCAAGCATCGCGTCCGACATCGAGGACAAGATCCGCGGTGCCAATGGTCTGGATTTTACCGCTGCGGCAGAAGACGGTCCCGTGGTTGACGATTGATCCCAATCGGTTACCCAAACCCAAACGATTTCTTAAGACCGGTTACGGGTGTGACCGGTCTTTTTATTTCAATTGGCATCAAGGCGTGGACAGCCCCGAATGGGGGCTATAAACGGGAAGAAATTTAGGCAAGCTGCCCTGAGGAGTCCGTCACCATGGTGTCATTGAACGATATCCGTTCCACGTATTTGGATTTTTTTGCACGGAACGGTCACAAGGTGGTGGACAGCTCACCGCTTGTTCCGCGCAATGACCCGACGTTGATGTTTGCGAACTCTGGGATGGTACAGTTCAAGAACTGCTTTACCGGGGTAGAGACCCGCGATTACAAGCGCGCAACGACCGCCCAAAAATGCGTGCGCGCTGGTGGCAAGCATAACGACCTCGACAACGTTGGCTATACGGCCCGCCACCATACGTTTTTCGAAATGCTCGGAAATTTCAGCTTTGGTGATTACTTCAAAACCGAAGCAATTTCCTACGCTTGGGAACTGCTGACCAAGGACTTTGGCCTGAACAAAGACAAGCTGTGCGTGACCGTTTACCATACCGATGACGAGGCCGCTGCAATTTGGAAAAAGGTGGCTGGACTGCCAGATCAACGCATTATCCGGATCGCCTCGGATGACAATTTCTGGCGGATGGGGCCGACAGGGCCTTGTGGGCCCTGCACTGAGATTTTCTATGATCATGGTGATCATATTTGGGGCGGCCCTCCGGGCAGTGCGGACCAAGACGGTGACCGGTTTATTGAGATTTGGAACAACGTGTTCATGCAAAATGAACAGTTCGCGGATGGCTCTATGCGGCCATTGGATATGCAATCCATCGACACCGGTATGGGGCTGGAGCGGATCGGCGCGCTGTTGCAGGGCAAACACGACAACTATGATACCGACCTGATGCGCAGCTTGATTGAAGCGAGCGCACACGCAACCAACACCGACCCCGACGGTAAGGGCAAGACCAGCCACCGGGTGATTGCGGATCACTTGCGCTCTACGTCGTTCCTGATTGCCGATGGTGTGATGCCGTCAAACGAAGGGCGCGGCTATGTTTTGCGCCGGATTATGCGCCGTGCCATGCGTCACATTCATATGTTGGGCGCACAAGAACCGGTGATGCACAAGCTGGTCACCGCGTTGGTGCGCCAGATGGGTGCTGCCTATCCTGAACTGTCGCGTGGTCAGTCGATGATTGAAGAAACGCTCAAGCTGGAAGAAACGCGGTTCAAGACGACGCTTGATCGTGGTTTGCGCCTGTTGAATGACGAACTGGATCGTTTGGGTGACGGCGCTGCATTGCCCGGTGCGGTTGCGTTCAAACTTTATGACACTTACGGTTTCCCGCTCGATTTGACCCAAGATGTGTTGCGTGAAAAGTCGCGCGAAGTGGATGTCACGGGCTTTGCCGCCGCGATGGAAGAGCAAAAGACCAAAGCACGCGCAAGTTGGTCGGGTGCCGGTGGTACCACGGATGCTGCGATCTATTTTGGTCTGGCAGAAGAGTATGGCACGACCGAATTCCTTGGCTATGATACCGAAACGGCCGAGGGTGAGATCAATGCCTTGGTGCAAGACGGTAAATTGGTCGGTGCCGCCGAATTGGGCGCAACCGTTCAGATCGTGGTAAACCAGACGCCGTTTTACGCTGAAAGCGGTGGTCAGTTGGGCGATCAGGGTTACATTCGCACCCAGACAGGCGCTGCCGAGATCACCGATACGCGCAAAACTGCCGGCGTATTCTTGCATATAGCGACGATCATTGAGGGCACGATCACGCGCGGTCAGCCTGCCAAGTTAGAAGTGTCGCACACGAGGCGCAGCCAAATCCGTGCGAGCCACTCTGCGACCCATTTGCTGCACGAGGCGCTTCGTCGGGCCTTGGGCGACCATGTGGCGCAGCGTGGCTCGTTGAATGCGCCAGACCGCTTGCGGTTCGACTTTAGCCATTCGCAGGCGATGACTGCCGCCGAACTGGCCAGTGTCGAGGCAGAAGTGAACGCCTTCATCCGCCAGAATACCGCTGTTGACACCCGCATCATGACCCCAGACGATGCGCGTGCCTTGGGCGCGCAGGCGTTGTTTGGTGAGAAATATGGTGATGAGGTGCGTGTGGTGTCGATGGGCACTCTGGCCGGAACTGGGAAGGGCGCGGACGGCGCTACCTATAGTTTGGAACTGTGCGGCGGTACACATGTTGCACGCACGGGGGCCATTGGGGCGTTCGTGGCCCTTGGTGATAGCGCATCTTCAGCAGGCGTTCGCAGGTTTGAGGCGCTGACAGGCCAAGCGGCGCTGGATCATCTTCGCGCGCAAGATCAACGGCTTGCAGATGTTGCAGCGGTTTTGAAAACTTCTGGTGCAGAGGCAGTTGACCGGGTCAAAGCGTTGGTGGATGAACGTCGTGCTTTGATGAACGAAGTGGCCCAGTTGCGTCGCGAATTGGCTATGGGCGGTGGTGCCGCAGCGGGACCAGACGCCAAAGAGATTGGCGGCGTCAAGTTTTTGGCGCAGGTTTTGACGGGTGTTTCGGGAAAAGATCTGCCGGCGCTGATTGACGAGATGAAGACACGGCTTGGATCGGGTGTCGTTTTGCTGATTGCAGATACCGGGGGAAAACCTGCGGTTGCAGCGGGCGTTACCGCTGATCTGACGACGCGTATCTCGGCGGTGACTTTGGTCAAGGCTGCTGCCGAGGCAATGGGCGGCAAGGGCGGTGGTGGTCGGCCGGACATGGCGCAAGCTGGCGGCGCAGATATAACGCTGGCTGATGCGGCGATCAAAGCGGCCGAAGCCGCGCTGGAGGTTTAAGCCATGCCAACAGCTTTATGGATTGCGCATGTACAGGTGTCTGACGCCGAGTCTTATGCCAAATACGCAGCACTTGCGGGGCCTGTCATCATGGCGCACGGCGGTGTGTTCCTGGCGCGTGGTGGCCGCTATGTGCAGCTTGAGGGGAATGATAGACCGCGCAATGTGGTCGCGCGGTTTCCCAGCCTTGAGAAAGCGGTGGAATGCTATCATTCAGCCGACTATCAAGCGGCATTGTCGCATGCACGCGGCGCGTCCGTGCGTGATCTGATGGTTCTTGAAGAAGCTGAATAGCAGAATTGAGAACAGTTTTCTGAAATCTGTTGCACTTGCAGTAATCTTTCCTGCATAAGCTGGCCTGAGTTAAAGTATCGGCAGGAGGTTAGAATGTGTCGTTGGGCCGCGTATATTGGCAAGCCGATCTTTCTGGAAGAAATCATCAGCCAGCCTGGCCATTCGCTGATCCATCAAAGCCACCATGCGACGCAGTGCCACTCGGCGATCAATGCTGACGGATTTGGTCTGGCATGGTACAGTGATAAGATTGAACCCGGCCTTTACCGCGATGTCTTGCCCGCGTGGTCTGACCCAAATCTGCGCAGTTTGACGGCGCAGGTAAAGTCTGGCCTGTTCATGGCCCATGTCCGTGCCAGCACAGGCACAGCGACCAGCCGCAACAATTGCCACCCCTTTGCCCATGCGCAGTGGTCTTTCATGCACAATGGACAGGTGGGCGGGTACGACAGCTACCGCCGTGCCGCCGATATGATGATCCCAGACGCGCTTTATGGGTCCAGAAAAGGCGCGACCGACAGTGAGGCGCTGTTCCTTGTCGCCGTGGCAGAAGGGTTAGACTCGGACCCCAAAGGCGCGATGGAGCGGGCAGCAGCACGTTTCATTTCTCTTGCCCGCGAAAAGGGGACAGCACCCCACCTGCGCTTGACGGCAGCGATGTCCGACGGCAAACGGCTTTATGCGATGCGCTATGCAACGGACGACGCGGCACCGTCGCTTTACCACAGATGGTCAGAAACGCGGGGTGGTCGTGCAGTGGTTTCTGAACCGCTTGAGGCGGAAGAGGTTGGTTGGCAAGAGGTACCCCCGTCGAGTTTCTGCACCTTTGACGGGGATCAGGTTCTGATCGAAAGCTTTATGCCTTGTAGATTGGCCCTTGCCGCTGAGTAACCCATGAAAAAACCCGCCAAATGGCGGGTTTTTTGATTTTGCAGACTTAAGCGCGGTTGCGCTTACGCTCATGCGGGTCAAGGAAGCGTTTGCGCATGCGCACCGATTTCGGCGTAACCTCGACCAATTCATCGTCATCAATATAGGCGATACACTGTTCCAGCGACAACTTGACAGGCGTCGTCAGGCGGACGGCTTCGTCGGTGCCCGACGCACGAACGTTGGTCAGCTGTTTGCCCTTAAGAGGGTTCACTTCCAGATCATTGTCGCGGTTGTTTTCGCCAATGATCATGCCGGTATAAACAGCTTCTTGCACGCCGATAAAGAAGTGGCCCCGATCTTCGAGTTTCCACATCGCATAGGCCACCGAAACTCCGGTTTCCATGGAAATTAGAACGCCCTGACGGCGACCTTCGATCGGGCCCTTGTGCGGCGCCCAGTCGTGGAACACACGGTTCAAAACGCCCGTACCACGGGTGTCAGTCATGAACTGTCCGTGATAGCCGATCAAACCGCGTGACGGCACATGTGCAATCAGTCGGGTTTTGCCAACACCCGCAGGCTTCATCTCAAGCAGATCACCCTTGCGAGGTCCCGTCAGCTTTTCAATGACGGCGCCCGAATACTCATCATCTACGTCGATGGTGACTTCTTCAATGGGTTCGCACTTCACGCCATCAATGTCGCGGAAAATCACGCGAGGACGGCTGATCGACAGTTCAAACCCTTCGCGGCGCATGTTTTCGATCAACACGCCCATTTGCAATTCGCCACGACCGGCCACTTCAAACGCGTCACCGCCGGGGGTGTCGGTAACCTTGATGGCGACGTTGATCTCGGCTTCTTTCATCAGGCGTTCGCGAATAACGCGCGATTGCACTTTGGAACCGTCTTTGCCAGCCAACGGCGAGTCGTTGATGCCGAAGGTCACAGAAATGGTTGGTGGATCAATCGGTTGCGCGGGCAATGCGGTTTCAATCTCCAACGCACACAGCGTGTCGGCCACGGTTGCCTTGGACATCCCGGCGATGGTGACGATGTCGCCAGCCTCTGCCACGTCGATCGGGGTCTGCGACAGGCCGCGGAACGCCAGAACCTTGGACACGCGGAACTGCTCAAGCCGCTCGCCGTCACGGCTTAGCGCCTTGATGGTTTCGCCAGCACGCAAAGTGCCTGCTTCAACGCGACCGGTCAAAATACGGCCGATGAACGGGTCGGCCGACAGAGTTGTTGCCAACATCTGAAACGGCTCGTGGCGACGGGTGATTTGCGCTGGGGTCGGAACGTGCTTTAACACAAGATTGTACAGCGCCGACAAATCCTTGCGCGGGCCATCCAAGCCTTCGTCCGCCCATCCAGCACGGCCAGAGGCGTAAAGATGCGGGAAGTCCAACTGCTCATCCGTCGCACCAAGGTTGGCGAACAGATCGAACACTTCGTTCAGCGCGCGTGCAGGTTCTGCGTCAGGCTTGTCGACCTTGTTCAGCACAACAATCGGGCGAAGCCCCAATGCCAGCGCCTTGGAGGTCACGAATTTGGTTTGCGGCATCGGGCCTTCGGCGGCGTCCACCAACAGAACCACACCGTCAACCATGCTTAGGATGCGTTCCACTTCGCCACCAAAATCGGCGTGGCCGGGGGTGTCGACGATGTTGATGCGGTGCCCCGCCCATTCCAGCGAGGTACATTTCGCAAGAATGGTGATCCCACGCTCACGTTCAATGTCGTTGCTGTCCATAGCCCGTTCGGACACGGCCTGATTTTCGCGAAACGAACCGGACTGTTTCAGCAGTTCGTCTACGAGTGTGGTTTTGCCATGGTCAACGTGGGCGATGATGGCGATGTTGCGGAGCTCCATCGGGAGGGGTCACTTTCTTTTGTCAGCTTTAGGCCGCGCGATACCTCAGCCAGCCCGGAAAGGCCAGAGGAACCTTTCAGCTTGGTGAAAACGGTGGGCAATACTGGATCATTAAGGCATCATCCGCGATAGATGTGCGCCGCAGTGACTTTGCTTCAGGGCGCGCGTGTGTCAGTGTTTTCGAAAAAGACGATGGCTTTCGAAAAATGCTAATGGGGAAATGAGCATGGCAAAAGACACCCGCAGCGTGATTGCAACCGCCGCAAAGCAAGGTTTGGGGGCTGAGGTCGAAATGCTGCCCGTGCAAGCAGACGAAACCGTGCGCAAACTTGATCAGTTGATCAAACTGATGGATGATCAGGTGCATCTGCAACGGGTTGGTCTTTTGCAAGACGGTCATATTTTGCGGTTCAATTCATCGACGGGCCAACGCATCGCGTTGTCGTTGCCTGATGCGATCGATGATTATGTTCAACGCGTTATTCTGCGGACCCGGAACTTTTATGAAGCCAAACTGCTTGCGACTTTGCATTCTTTGTCGATTGTGACCGGCGCAAGCACGGTTTGTGATGTCGGCGCAAACATCGGAAACCACAGCGTCTTTTTTGGCAAGATTTTGGGCGCTGGTCGCGTGTTGGCCTTTGAACCCCAGACGCACTGTTATGAAACGTTGCGTGAAAACTTGGCTCTGAATGGGCTGGATGATCAATCAACGGCCTATAACTGCATGTTGGGCGCTGTGTCCGGCAATGGTGCCCTGTCAAAATTCAATGCGCGCAATTTGGGGGGCACCTCATTTGTCGCGACTGAAGCCGGTGACGTACCGATGTTTGCGTTGGACGACGTGTTGACAACTGATGTTCTACAATCCCTTGATCTGATCAAAATCGATGTTGAGGGCATGCAAATGGATGTGTTGTTGGGTGCGCAAGGCATTCTTGAACACCGCAAACCGGCCCTTTGGATTGAGCTGCTGGCGCAGACCTCTGCGTTTGATCCTGCCATGAAATTTCTGGCGCAGTTTGGCTATTTGCCAACCCGCATCGGCCCGAATGACGTGATTTTCCGCGCATAAGGC
>JAAFIJ010000082.1:0-5778 GCA_013298675.1 Rhodobacterales bacterium
AGCACCTCTCCTGAGACGCGGCGATCATTGACAAAGGCTTGCTTGCGACCATCCACCATATTGATCCGGCGCAGGATCAACTCATCCTCGATGGATATGTCAATTGCCGCCAGAACAGCCCGTGCAGGGTGATCTTCTGACAGATCAAACACGGCTGTGACCTCGCCTTGGGTGGCACCCGCGCGCACCAGTTCCGCCCTGCCCCGCCAGCCAAGGACAAAGCCCAAGGCGTCAAGCAAAATGGATTTGCCCGCTCCGGTTTCGCCAGTCAGAACGTTCAGGCCCGCCTGAAACTGCAATTCCAGATGTTCAATGATCAAAACATCGCGAATCTCAAGCGTTCGAAGCATTGAAATCCCCCACGGCTCGCTGCGTCTTGGCCAATTTTACAGCCATTCGCCTTTGATCATCTGACGGTAGGCCGATGCCAGCCAGTTATCGCCCTTTGCCTCTGGCAACATGCCTTTTCCTTTCAACAGTTTATAGCTGTCGTCATAGAAGGGACTGGACTGATAGTTATGACCCAAAATCGCGGCAGCAGATTGTGCCTCATCCGTCAAGCCAAGCGCAAGATAGGCCTCAACCAAGCGGTGAAGCGCCTCGGCCGTGTGGGTTGTGGTCTGGAAATCCTGAACCACAACACGGAACCGATTGATCGCTGCAGTATAGTTCTTTTTCTTGAGGTAATAGCGCCCGATTTCCATTTCCTTGGCTGCCAGATGGTCAAAGGCCAGATCGAATTTCAGGATGGAAGACTTGGCATATTCGCTGTCCGGGTACTGTTCGATCACCACGCGCAGGGCCTGCAGCGCCTGGAACGTCAAGCCCTGATCGCGACCCACTTCGTCAATCTGGTCATAATAGGACAGCGCCAGCAAATACGACGCATAGGCCGCATCTTCATCACCCGGATAGAAATCCAGGTAACGCTGAGCTGCCGCACGCGCCTCTTCGTAGTTTTTGGATTTGTGCAACGTATAGGCTTGCATGATCAGGCCACGTTTGGCCCACTCTGAATAGGGATACAGCCGCTCTACTTCTTGAAAATAGATCAATGCATCTTTGGGCTTGCCTTCACCCTCCAGGATCAGCTCACCACGTTTGTAGATTTGATCTGGTGGAAACGTATCAAGCGCGGGCTCTGTTGCCTTTGGCGTGCAGGCCGCCAATGAAACGGCAACCAGCGCACCCGAAAGCATCAACCACGCTTTGCCCGTCTGCTTGTTCGACATCGCCCGCCACCTTGTCTAACCGCGCCTCAACACACATCAGTGTCGGTTAAGTCCCGCTTTTGCCTCTCGTAGCACATTAAAATACGAGGCGCAAAACGGCTTTCGCTGTTCTTGCGAAAAGTGGTCACACTCTGGCAGGAAGATCGCCTTGATGCACGCCAACGCCGGGCAATTTTCTGCCCGTAAGCTGGCCACATTCCTGATAGGCCCAAGCGCCCGGTGTGGCAAAAAGCGCCCTCAGCAAACGGTTGGTTAGCGCGTGCCCGGCGCGAATACCGGTATAACGACCTAACAATGGCCCACCCGCCAGCGACAAGTCGCCAAGCGCATCAAGCATTTTGTGCCGTACGGGTTCGTCCGCATGGCGCAACCCACCCGGGGTCAGCACCTGATCGCCGTCAAACACAACTGCGTTTTCCAACGTCCCACCCAAGGCCAAGCCGCGCTCACGCATTGCGATGACATCAGAATTGCGGCAAAAAGTCCGGCTGTCGGACAACTCGCGCACAAAAGCACCATTCGACATGTTCAGCGTCTTTTGCTGACGTCCAATGGCCGCATCGGTGAAGTCGATCTTGAAGTCGATTTCCAGCATATCGGACGGTTCTATCCGCGCCACTGCATCGCCGTCGCGCACTTCTACCGCCTTCAGAACGCGGACGGCCACAACTTCGGCGTCCAGCGCTTGAATACCTGCGGCAAGAATGCCCTCGACGAACTGGGCAGCCGACCCATCCAAAATTGGAACTTCGGGGCCATCAATGTCGATCATGGCGTTATGAATGGCACAACCCGCAAGGGCCGCCATGATATGCTCTATTGTGGACACCGAAACGCCAGAGCGGTTGGCAATGACCGTACACAAACGCGATGCGGTCACAGAATCCCATTTTGCTTCGACCAACTGGTCTTGGTCAGTTACGTCAATGCGCCGAAACCATATACCGTGATCGCTTGGCGCGGGACGCAACGTCATGACGACAGGCTGCCCGGAATGCAAACCAAGGCCAGAAAACTGCGCCAAAGATTTAAGTGTGTTTTGCACGGGCCGCCTCCAAAAGAAAGGTTCAGACAAAGCGAACCTTACTGGAGTCTAACTATTGCCGATGCGCTGCGATCTCAACTCACTCTTTGTAACGGAATGTGACAGAAACAGTTCAGCACAACGCTTTGATTTTAAACAACAAAGCCCGGCGCTGCCGGGCTTTGTTACAGCGAATCTTTCAACCTTAGTTGGCTTGACGACGCAAGAAGGCTGGAATTTCGATCCGTTCCTGATCAGCCGATAACTCTGGTTCTTCGTCGTAAGAGGTAACAGGGGGTTGCTGGCGTGGCGCTGGTGCGCGCTCTGCGCCTTGGTCTGCGTGACCACCCGCCATGCGGCTGATCAGCCCGCCAATGCCGAAACGACGCTCTGCAGTCGGCTTTGGGGCCGGCGCTGGTGCACGAGGTGCAGCTTGTGCTGTGGGTTGTTGGCGTACTGGTTGTTGCATCGGCGCGCGGCTGACTGCGGCTTGCAGGCGTGCCAAAGCTTCTGGTGATGGGGTGCCGGGTTGACGTGCACGTGGGGCCACGAAAGCGGCGGCATCGGCATCAAGTGCAGATGATGGTGCTGCTTGCCGGGCGGCGGGGGCTTGTGGACGGTAAGCTGGGGCTGGCACGTCATCGGCCAACATTTCTGCGTCACCCAGTTGTGCCTCATAGGCAGTTTCGCCGTAGCCCGTATCGATCTCTTGCTCGAACAGGCTGGGCGTTATGGGATCTGGCTCACGGTATTGCGGAGCTGCGGCAACTGGGGCCGGAGGGGCGCGGTGAAACTCTGCTTCACGCTTTGGCTCTTGGGCTGCGGGCACAAAAGCAGGCTTTAGCGGCTCTGCCATCGACCGGCGCGCAACGGGTTGTTCGCCCCGGTTTTGGTTCACATCGATGCCGGTTGCCACAACCGAAACACGGATCGCACCCTCCATCGAAGTATCAAGCGTGGATCCAACAATGATGTTCGCGTCAGGATCGACCTTTTCGCGGATGATGTTTGCGGCCTCGTCCAATTCGAACAAGGTCAGGTCATAACCGCCTGTAATATTGATCAAAACGCCCTTTGCGCCGTGCAGGCTGATTTCGTCGAGCAATGGGTTCGCAATGGCCTTTTCCGCGGCCTGAACGGCACGGTTGTCGCCGGTCGCCTCGCCCGTACCCATCATCGCCTTGCCCATTTCGTCCATCACGGCGCGAACGTCAGCGAAATCAAGGTTGATCAGACCGGGACGCACCATCAGGTCCGTCACACCCTTAACACCTTGATACAGCACGTCGTCGGCCATCGCGAAGGCTTCGGTAAAGGTGGTGCGTTCGTTGGCCAAACGGAACAGGTTCTGGTTTGGAATGATGATCAGCGTGTCGACAACTTTTTGCAGCGCAGCAATGCCCTCTTCGGCCTGCTTCATCCGCTTGGCACCCTCAAACTGGAAGGGCTTGGTAACGACGCCGACCGTCAGCACACCCAACTCTCGCGCAGCTTGCGCGATGATCGGGGCGGCACCGGTTCCTGTACCACCACCCATGCCAGCAGTGATAAAACACATGTGGGCGCCAGCAAGGTGATCCACGATTTCTTCGATGGTCTCTTCAGCGGCAGCCGCGCCAACGGTCGGCCGAGCCCCCGCACCCAAACCCTCGGTGACCTTTAAACCCATCTGGATTTTCGCCGTCGCCTTGGACTGCTGCAGTGCCTGCGCGTCCGTGTTGGCGACAACAAACTCGACCCCTTCAAGGTTTTGCTCGATCATGTTGTTGACCGCGTTTCCGCCGGCACCACCCACACCAAAAACGGTAATCCTCGGTTTCAGCTCTTCGCTTTGCGAGGTCATGATCAAGTTTAATGCCATTGTCTGTCCGCCTATTTTCTTATGAGCCGCACACGCCGCCAAATTGTTTTTGCTGACGAAAGCTTTCGGGTCCCACCGAAAAACTGCGTCACATTACTGTCAATTCTATCCACAAGCTGCGGCAACGTCACCAAAAAAAGCGACGAGGCCCACAAAATATAGGCAAAAAAGCGGCAAAACTAGCGGTATATGGCCGAAGGCGCAGGATATAGTGGTTACCAGTTATCCTTAAACCAGCGGACGGCCCGTTTTAGGGACTTTGCGGGGTACCGCTCGGTTGGAATCTCAAAATCCCACCACTCATCTTGTGGATGTGCTGCGAACAAACAAAGGCCAACTGCGCCGGAAAACGCCGGTCCGGTTGCGGCCTGCGGCAAACCCTGAATGCGCAGCGGGCGGCCCATGCGCACGCGCTGGCCAAGGATCCGGCTGGCCAATCCGTCAAGGCCCGGGATCTGGCTTGCTCCGCCGGTCAAGACAATCTGTTGGCTTGGCAGACTGTCAAAGCCCGCGGCATCCAGACGCCCGCGCACTTCTTCCAGAATTTCCTCAACCCGTGGACGCATGATACCGATTAACTCTGTGCGGCTGATTTGACGGCGGTCCTTTTCCCAATCGCCGCTTTCCGCGCCAATCTCGATCATCTCGCGGTCATCCATCCCAGTGGCATAAACGCCGCCGTGTTTTGTTTTGATCCGCTCTGCCACCGCGACCGGAATCTGCAATCCCTTAGAGATGTCAGAGGTCACGTGATCGCCCCCCATGCGCACGGCATCAGCAAAAATCATGTGCTTTTTGATAAAAATTGAGATGCCCGTGGAACCGCCACCCAAATCTATGCAAGCCGAACCCAACTCTTGCTCATCCTCGACCAAGGAAGACATGCCCGACACATAGGCCGAGGACGCAATACCCGCCAATTCCAGATCGCAACGCTTGATGCAATAAAGCAGGTTTTGAATGACCGCGCCGTCCACGGACAATAGATGCATGTCGCAGGCCAAACGATTGCCGATTTGCCCGCGCGGATCGCCCAAGCCGCTGCGATGGTCTAACGCGAAGTTCACCGGATGGGCATGAAGCACATCGCGCCCTTGTCCCAAATCGGGCGCATCACAAGCAGCCAGAACGCGGGCGACGTCTTGCTCGGTCACGACGGAGTCTTGCAAATCCCATTCGCCGTTCAGCCCATAGCTGCGCGGCTCTGCGCCGGAAAAACACGCGATCACGTGGTCAACCCGCACATTCGCCATCTTTTGCGCGGCCTGAACGGCAGTGCGAATAGCGCGCTCTGTCTCATTCATCACCGCGATTTCACCAAACCGCACCCCACGCGACCGTGTCGTTGCCGCGCCGATCACTCGGAATGAGGATTGGCCAGCCATCGGTCCCACGCCGTCGATGTCTCGTTCCGTCTCGACGCCATCAAAGCGCAAAACCAGACAAGCAATTTTAGAGGTGCCGACATCCAGGATGGCCACCACACCGCGTTGCATCGCCGCGCGCCGCATGTTGCGCATTGCCCGCTGAGATTCATAAAGGTCGCTCATAAATTGTTCTCCGTGGGGGCGATAAGACCGCGCGCTTCCAATGCCTTGTTTTGCGCCGCAGGGGCGAGCCGCAAAACCGGGCGCTTTTCGTCACGCAGGTCGATTGTCAAA
>JAAFIJ010000082.1:5788-9342 GCA_013298675.1 Rhodobacterales bacterium
GATCCCAACGCATTTCACTGATCCGCTCGATGCCGCGCAAACGGGACACCAGAGGGGTCGCCGCCGCCAAAATCGCCAGCGCTTCGGGGGCGGCCGCTGCGGCCCCCTGCCCTGTCACAACCGCAAGATCGGCGCGGTCTGCACGCTCTGCCAGTCCAGCAACACGGCGGCCGGTGGCATCGATCAAGTCCAGCTTTGAACCCGCGCGCAAAATCAGTGCAGGATCGCGCTCGGTCAGGCTGACTTGCAAGACACCACCCGAACGGACGCGGATATGCGCCTCTGCCACAGCGTCAAACTGCTGGGCCTTTTGTTGCAAAGCGTCGATATCCAGATCGAACGACGACAGCGGCAACGTCAGGCCAAGCGCGTCACGCACAGCGTCAGCAAGATCGGGCGACGCGCCCTCTACCGCCACATAGTTCACCTGAAACTCTGGCCGCGCCTCAAAGCTGTCGCGCAGATCGCTGAAGGACGCAAAAACCGCCGCGCGGCGCGTGTCGCTTTGCAAGTAAACGCCGACCATCGCCGTCAACACAAAAATCGGCAGGCCGTAACGGAACAGCACCCGGAAAAGCGGGGTCAGCCAAAGACGCTGCATCCGGTAGGACCACCGACTTGGCGCGGGATCACGGCGCAAAGTTTTACTGGAGATGTCTTTGATGGCATTGCGCGTCAGCGATTGCATGATGCGTCCTTTACCATCCAAGTGCACAATTCAGGAAAGCTGATCCCGCAATACGCTGCCTGTTCTGGCGCCAAAGAGGTGGGGGTCATGCCGGGTTGGGTATTGGTTTCCAACAAAATCAGCCCGTCCAAACCGCGCGCCTCGTCCCAACGAAAGTCTGTTCTGCTGACACCCCGGCATCCAAGGGCCGCATGGGCACGCAAAGCATAGTCAAGACAGGCCGCCTCGATCTGCGCGGGGATAATGGCGGGGATCACATGGTTTGATCCGCCAACCGTGTATTTCGCTTCATAATCATACCAGCCACTGGTGATGATATCCGTCACGCCCAAGGCGCGGTCGCCCATGACCGTGGTCGTCAGTTCGCGCCCCGGCGCATAGGCTTCAACCAGCACAACGTCCGGCATGGTTTCGGCCAAACGCGGCGCATTGCTGCCCGGTTGTACGATGTAAACTCCAACCGAAGAGCCTTCATTATTGGGTTTCACGACATAAGGCGGCGGCAAAACATGCGCCGCACTGACATCTTCACGCCGCGCCAGAACTGAGGCAACGATTGGCAAACCTGCGGCAGCGTAGACTTCTTTCGCCTTGGCCTTGTCCATCGCAAGCGCAGACGACAATACGCCCGAATGCGTATAAGGAATGCGCATCCATTCCAGCAGGCCCTGCACGCAGCCGTCTTCGCCCCAACGGCCATGCAGCGCGTTAAAGCAAACGTCGGGCTTGATGTCGTTCAAACGTGCATAAAGATCGGGGCCGCAATCGACCTCGACGACATTATACCCCGCCTCCCGCAGTGCTTTGGCGCATTCACGCCCGGACACAAGCGAAACTTCCCGCTCTGCGGAAGCCCCACCCATCAAAACCGCCACTGTGGAGGCCATCCCGCTCGATGTGCCTGCCATTTACTGCCTCATCCGAACCTTTAGCGGCTCGTGATTTTGTTATTTAGCGGTTCGTTCTCCGACCCGCATGATTTCCCACTCTAACGTGATCCCAGAGTTTTGGAAAACCCTTTTTCGCACTTCCTCGCCTAAATCTTCCAACTGTGTGGCCGTGGCTCCCCCTATGTTGATCATAAAGTTGGAATGCATCGGGCTCATTTGTGCGCCGCCCAATGTGGCGCCGCGCATGCCGGCGTCATCTATGACCTTCCACGCCTTTAGCTCGTGGCTGTCATCGGCGCGCCCTGTGCTGGAATGGCCGACCGGATTGCGAAATGTTGACCCGGCTGATCGGTCCTTGGTGGGCTGGCTTGCGTCGCGTTTGGCGATTTGATTGGCCATCCGCGCTTCTAATGTGCCCGGATCCCCGGCATTGGCCCGAAAGGTCGCGGCGACGATCACCCACGCCTCGGGCAAGGTGCTTTGCCGATACTTTAGCTGCAAATCGGCGGCGGGTAGATCGACCACCTCGCCTTGACGGGTGACACAGCGCACACAGATCAGATGATCGGCCACATAGGACCCATAGCACCCGGCGTTCATCCGCACCGCCCCGCCGATGGTTCCCGGAATGGTGCGCAAAAAGGTCAGATCAAGCCCACCCTCTGCCGCGCGCCGCGCCACATGCGCATCAAGCGCCGCCGCCCCCGCAGTGACCGTGCCGTCACCCACTTCAATGCCGTTAAACCCACGCCCCAAGCGGATCACCACCGCCCGGATCCCACCATCCCGTACGATCAGATTGCTGCCAACCCCCATTGGGAAGACAGCGACGGCAGCAGGCAGGCCACGCATAAAGGCACAAAGATCGTCTTCATCAGCCGGTTGGAAAAGATAGTCGGCAGGCCCGCCAACGCGCAGCCATGTGAGGTCCGACAGGGTGCGATCGGGTGTAAGCGTGCCGCGGGGGATGGGGAGTTGGGTCATGGTGAGGAGATAGGCAAAATTCGTTTGCGGTGCAAGATCGTCGAAAACCAACGGCGGATTTTGAACCGCATGTGTCGGGAGACGCGTCATTTGGAATTTGCAGTTGATTCACACTGCTGGTGAGGGTTTCACCGCGAACGAACCGACGGGGCACTTAGGGTGCGCACTGCGCGCCCGCCCCGTGGGGGCGGTTCGGGCGCGTTGAAACCCGCTTTGGGCGGGTTTCACAAGGGCAACTTCTTGCTGAGATGATTGACTTCGATGGCAACGTTGATCGCCGCAGGCGCAAGGTAAGCCGCGGCAATGATTTGCGCCGCCCCACCTGGCAGGCCCAAAAGTTGAGCGATCACCGCGCCACCGCCAGCTATTGCCAATCGGCAGGTGGTATCGACAAGACCGGCAGCACTTTCGCGTGGCCAAGCCTTGAAATTGTTGAGCCAAACTTGCCCCAAACCTTGGATTTGTTCTGCATCTGGCTGAACGCTGGCATCAGCGGGCACCAAAGCACTTAGCCGCGCCGCCGCTGAATTGATGATCCTCAGCGTTTTGATTTGCTGGACGCAAATATCACGCTGTTCGTCCGAGACATAGTTCAAGCGTTGCAGCCGGTCGATTTCCAACTCGATGAAACTTTGCAATGCGTCGAATGTGGCGGGCAATTCTGCCCGATGCGCAATCACAGCCGCCCGCACCGACACGACGTCGCTGGCCTTGGCAACAGGAAGAAGTATCAAGGCACGATCAATAGCCGCATCTGGCGTCAACTCAATTGCAGCGCTGGGGAGATATCGCGCTTCAATCTTTGCGATCTCGGTCATCAACGGCGGCGGCAGATCGTACCTCTTTGGGGTAAACCTGCGCCACAAACGAGGTTAGCACGCAACGCAAAACATGAAAGGTGTTAGCTTCATCCTGTGCGGCAATTAGCGGTAACACCCGCATGGCCGCGCGGTACGCGATGGTGATGGCATCCGCTTTTGGGCGCGTATTCA
>JAAFIJ010000083.1 GCA_013298675.1 Rhodobacterales bacterium
TCCCGATCTACCCGGGGCTATAAGTCAAAACAACCTTGGGCAGGGGCTCAGCACCCTGCCCGAGGTCCCGTTGGCACGGTGCGCTTAACTCGGGATGAGGCTATAAGTAACCACGCCAGCGCAACAGCGCGATCAACGCCACGCCAACCACCAGTATAATGGTCGCCAAAGTCGCAGCAGCACTGATGAGTTGCCCCCGGCGATCACCTTTGAGCGAGCCTTTGTTCAAATGCGTGACGCACACATCATAGGCGTTTGCGATTTCTGGTTCATTCAGTTGCATCAACAGCTTGGCGTTTTTGGATTGTTCTTCGGCCTGCGCCAAGAATTTTGCGGCTGCATGCACCTTTTTCGGAAGCCTTCGCCCAGCTTTTCGCAACGCCACTTGCAAGGTTGCGGCACGAATACCAAAGCGCTTTTCCATAAGCTGCGCAACGCGCGTTGTCATTTGTTGAATTGTCGCCGCGCCCATTTGCATTTCCCCTGAACAGCTGAGACAGTAGCCAATCCCCATGAATGCAGCAAGCATCCTTGGCCTTTGGGTTAGAAAAACGAAAGATTCGGCATGCTTAACACGGTGATCTATCCGGCATCGCAGAAAGAGGACACAGTCCCATTGATCATCGGTCACGGGCTGTTCGGTTCTGCACGCAATTGGGGTGTGATTGCCCGCAGGTTGGCCACGCGCCGTGATGTGATCGCCGTTGACCAACGCAACCACGGCACAAGCCCGCGCGCGCCTGCACACAGTTATGCGGATTTGGCTGATGACTTGGCCGAAGTTATCGATGCCCATGGTGGCGTGGCCGATGTGCTGGGTCATTCGATGGGCGGCAAAGCTGCGATGTTTCTGGCACTGACCCAAGGCCAACTCGTGCGCAAACTGGTCGTAGCCGACATTGCACCTGTGGCCTATTCACACGACCAAAGCCGTCATATCCATGCGATGCGCACGCTTGATCTACAAGGCATCGCGACGCGTGGAGAGGCGGACCGCCGTTTGGCACAGGCTGTCGATGACCCCTCATTACGCGCGTTTTTCTTGCAGTCTCTGGACCTTAGCGTCGAACCCGCGGTTTGGCGGCTGAACCTCGATGTGCTAGAGGACGCAATGTCGCAGATCGTCGGTTGGCCGCAGGTTGAGGGGGTGTTTGAAGGCCCTACGTTGTTTTTGACAGGGGCAAATTCCAACTATGTGATGCCTGACAGCCGCGATGCAATCCGCAAGATGTTTCCGAAAGCGCGGTTTGCAAAAATTCCGGGCGCGGGTCATTGGCTTCATGCCGAACGCCCGCGCGAATTTGAACAGGCTGTGGAAGTTTTCCTAAACCTCTGACCCCTGTCCCAATGGTTCAGTCTTGCGGAGTCTTCATGCGCAACAGAAGACCATCTTTCTTGACAAAATGGTGGTACAAGGCTGCACCAATATGCCCGAGGATCAACAGGATCAGGGCCGGTTTGAACAACTCATGCACCACGGCTGCGGCGGCAATGCCGCCGTACCAAGCCGCGAGCCCCGACATGGGTGCCAATATCATCACCGCATAAAGCGCAAGATGACCGATTTTTGCTGCCGTTTCCATCCAAGGGGCGCTGGGTGGTGCCGCAGGGACCCCACGCGTGACTTTTATGTAAATTCGCCAAACCGCCAGAACCAGCACCGCGATGCCCACCACGATATGTGCCCAGACCAAAGTCCCCATTTCCGGAACCGTTCCGTTTTCAACAGCAAGCCACGCGCGGCCCATATCTTCGCCAAAAATCAATTGAAAGACAATCAGACCTGCAATGACCCAATGCAGCCGGATCTGAGTGCGCGAATAGCCCTTTGTTTGTGGCATGAAATCGTCCTCTAATGCATCTATTTTTACTTTAACGTACGCCGGGACAGATTCCGTCAATTTTTTTCAAATGCAGTTCATTTTCAAATGCAGACGCGAATGCCAGATAAAAACCGCCAAATAAAGCGCCAGCCACGGATGCGGCTGGCGGATCTGGTTAGACTTTCAAGCTGACGCTTTGTTGTGCTGCAGACTGTTCTGCGCGGTCCAACAGGCGCTGCAGCATCGCACCGCGGGCAAAATCGGGTTCTGCCGGGCACTCACCCCGAATTGCCCCGATAAAGCGCTGGTAGATCGATGCCAGAACCGGCGCTTCAACATCGTGCCACGTAGCTGACTGAAGGTCAGGTTCAAGACAAGCGCGAAGGCGGCTGATGTCTTTTTCCCAGTTCACCTCTAGCCCGCCCTTGTCACCGTAGATGCGCAGGCGCAGATCGTTCAGATGGCCACTGGCAAAGCGCGTCGCAACCACAGTTCCCAACGCGCCGTTTTCCAACAAGACCTGCATGGTCGCGGAATCATTGGCATCCAGCGGGTACTCGCCAATCTGATCACCCGGTGCTTTGTGAAACGTCGCCAGACGGCAAGACATTTCGGTGGCGTTTTGCCCGGCAATAAACGTTGCAAAATCAAGGATGTGGATGCCGACATCGCCCAAAACGCCCTTGGACCCATGCTTGGTTGACAGCCGCCACAGCCATTGGCTTTCGCGGTCCCAGTGGCCCCAAGCGGGCTGCGTCAACCAGCTTTGCAGATATGACGCTTCAAAATGGCGTACGGTGCCAATCGCCCCGTCGCGCACCATCGCTGCCGCCTTTTGCAAGGCGCCCACGTTGCGGTAGGACAGGTTGACCATGTTAACTACACCCGCAGCCGCGGCGGCGGCGGCCATCGCATCGGCCTGTGCCTCATTCGTCGACAGCGGTTTTTCGCACAAGATATGCTTACCGGCGGCCAAAAATGGCAGTGTTGTCGCATAATGAGCCGCATCTGGGGTGACGTTGGTCACCGCATCAAACTGGCCCCACGCGATGGCGTCTTCAATTGAGGAAAAGCGGTGTTCGATGCCGTGGCGATCCGCAAAGGCGGTCAGTTGTTCTGGTCGGGTATCAATACCGGCCACAAGGGTAACACCTTGAATTTCCTTGAACTTCTCGGCATGGTTGTTCGCCATGCCGCCAGTTCCAAGGATCAACAGCCGAACAGGTTTGGCCATTACCGATATCCTTCTTCACCATCTTGATGCAGCCTTGGGCCACGCTCTACGATCGGTTCCAACGCGGTTTCAACGGGCGCATTTGGCGCATGATTTGGGTTCATGATCCGCTTGTTGGGATTGTAAGCCCACTTGACTGCATTGCTGATCACGGTTTGCACATTTGCGTCGTGATAAGTTGGATAGGTCTCATGGCCGGGACGGAAGTAAAAGATGTTCCCTGCGCCACGCTTGTAGGTCAGGCCCGAGCGGAACACTTCGCCACCGGCAAACCAGCTGATGAACACGGTTTCAAGCGGCTCTGGCACGCCAAACGGCTCGCCGTACATTTCTTCATATTCCAGCTCAAAATGGTCTGGCAGACCTGCGGCAATCGGATGTTGGCGCGACGTGACCCAAAGACGCTCGCGCTCTCCTGCTTCACGCCATGACAGGTTGCATGGAGCGCCCATCAACCGCTTGAACGGTTTGGAAAAATGCGCCGAGTGCAGGAAAATCACACCCATGCCGCCCCAGACCGCATCGCAAACCCGTTCAACGATCGCATCGTCCACGTCACTGTGGGCGCAGTGGCCCCACCAGACGAGAACATCGGTTTCAGCCAGTTTTTCGGCGGTCAATCCGTGCTCTGCGTCCTGCAAGGTCACCGTTGTGGCATCATGGCCGGCCGCTTTTAGTGCTTTGGCGATGGTTCCGTGCATGGTCAGCGGGTAGATCCCTGCAACGATTTTGTTCTTTTGTTCGTGGACGTTTTCGCCCCAAACGGTGACACGGATGGTCATAGCATACTCCTCATGGACTTGCCGTGCCACCGATAGCGGCACAGAATATTTTAATCATTCAATCAGTTAGCGGATCGGCTGCCCGTTGGTATCAAACCTATGCACCTGTCCAGCCTTTGGCGAGAGCGAAACTTTCTGCCCCACCTTCATCGCAAGTTTCCCTTCGCGGCGCACGATCAACGGTTCCGCTGAACCAACCTCGACAAACAGATAGTTGTCACTGCCAAGGTCTTCGGCATGCACGATTTCACCCGTCCACATGCCATCGCCGTCCACGACGTCGATATGCTCAGACCGAATGCCCAAAGTGGCACAACCGTGATCGTCAGCAAACTTTCCGGTCATGAAATTCATCTTTGGGCTGCCGATAAAGCCGGCAACAAAGATCGAATTCGGATGTTCATACAGTTCTGCTGGGGTGCCGACCTGTTCCAGCAAACCGTCGCGCAAAACGGCGATGCGGTCGGCCAGCGTCATCGCCTCAACCTGATCATGGGTCACATAGATCATGGTCACATCTGACATCGAATGATGTAGCTTGGCGATTTCCAAACGGGTCTGAACCCGCAAAGCGGCATCAAGGTTTGACAAAGGCTCGTCAAACAAGAACACCCGTGGATCGCGCACAATCGCGCGGCCAATGGCCACACGCTGGCGCTGACCACCGGACAGTTGCTTTGGCAGACGGTCCAAAAGGTGGTCGATTTGCAACAGCTTTGCCGCCTCCATCACCCGCTTTTTCATATCCTCGGGGCTGGCTTTTGCCAGTTTCATCCCAAAAGCCATGTTGTCGTAAACGGTCATATGCGGATAAAGCGCATAGGACTGAAAAACCATTGCAATGCCACGCTCGCTTGGCAGCACGTTGTTAACCCGTTCAGAGTCAAACATCATGTCGCCACTGGTGATTTCTTCCAACCCCGAAATCAGGCGCAGCAGAGTGGACTTGCCGCAACCCGACGGGCCGACAAACACCATAAACTCGCCTTTTTCGATGGTCAGGTTGATACCCTTGATCACGTCAACCGCGCCATACGACTTCTTGACGTTCTTAAGTTCGATTTTTGCCATTTGATTAGCCCTTCACGCCGCCAGCGGTCAGTCCCGCGACGATTTTGCGTTGGAAAATGAGAACAAGGATGATGAGCGGGATTGTAACGATAACGCTTGCGGCCATGATTGGTCCCCATGGAATTTCTTGAACGGATGCCCCTGACAGCATCGCAATCGCCACCGGGGTCGTCCGGGTGATCTCTTGGGATGTGAAGGTCAGAGCGAACAGAAACTCATTCCATGCGCCGATGAAAGCAAGCAAGCCTGTCGTCACCAAGGCCGGCCACAACAAGGGCAGAAACACTTTGGTGATGATAACCCAAGGTGTAGCACCGTCCACAATCGCTGCCTCTTCAATTTCGACGGGCAGATCACGCATGAACGTGGTCAGAACCCAGACGGTGAACGGCAAGGTAAAGATGGTATAGGACAAGACCAAGGCCCAAGGAGAATTGAACAGGTTCAAGTACTTGATCAGTTCGAACAGGCCCGCCAGAACCGCGATTTGCGGGAACATGGACACGGCCAGAATGGTCATCAACAAAAGGCCGCGCCCACGAAACCGGACCCGTGCCAAGGCATAGGATGCAGTCACAGCAAGGAACAGGGCAAAGACCACTGTCGTCGTCGCAATAAACACCGAATTCAGGATATTGCGCGGGAAGGTCCTGCCACCCAAAACGGTTTCATAGTTGGCGGTATCAAAGTGGCGCGGGAAATAGTTGATTTCAAAGATCGCCGTGCCCGTCGCAAAAGATGTAACGATCGTGTAGTAAAACGGGAAAACCGAAAACACGACGATCACGACAACCAGCGCATAGAACGCGATGTTATTGATCAGTTTTCTGCTATTCATTTGCCGCTCTCCCCACTTAGATCGACTTTTCCAAGCCAGATATACAAGCCGACAAACACCGCAAGAATAACGAACAGCAGCGTTGATTGGGCCGAGCCATAGGCGAACTTGTCAAAATCGATCAGGTTTTCACGGCTGATGACCGACATGGTTTTGGTCGCAGCCGAATTTGGTGTGAGAACATAGATCAGATCAAACACCCGCAACGCATCCAACATCCGGAAAATCACCGCAACCATAAGCGCCGGGCGGATCAATGGCAGAGTGATCTTGAAGAACACTTTAACCGGATGGATGCCGTCGATCTTGGCTGCCTCATAGATATCGCGCGGGACCATCTGCAAACCTGCAAGGCACAAAAGGGCCATGAACGGCGTCGTTTTCCAGACGTCCACCATCAGTACAGCATACATCGCGGTATCAGTGTTAGCGGTCCATGCCATTTTTTCGGTGATCAAGCCGAGGCGCAGCGCCATATCATTGATGATGCCGTATTGGTCATTCAACATCCATGCCCACATTTTTGCGGACACGATCGTAGGGATCGCCCAAGGGATCAAAATGGCGGCGCGCACCAATCCGCGGCCCTTAAACTCTGCGTTCAAGACCAGCGCCACGATCAGGCCCAAGATCGTCTCAAACAGAACCGATACGACAGAAAAGCGTACCGTATTCCAAACGGCATTCCACCAGTTTGGGTCTACCAGCGTGCCTTTATAGCGCACGGCGCCATTGGATAGGGTTTGCACCCGCAGATAATTGTCAAAGCCAATCCACTTGCCACCGTACAGGTCATTCAATGATGTGTCGGTGAATGAAAACCAAACCGTTCTTAGCAGCGGCCACGCCGCGACGCAAAACAGTGCCACCAACATCGGAGCCAAAAACCAAAAGGCTGCGCGTTGACGTTGCTGATGCAGGCTAAGTTGGTTTTCCCGGATCAATCCAGTATTCGCCATGCTCTTCTCCCCCAATGAGCGCCCAAACCGGGCCTAGAAATGGAATGGGCAACGGCGTGGTTTCAAGTTGAAAACACTGCCGTCGCCCACCCCTTTGGCTTGCCTTACCTAGGGAGGATTACCAGGCATCGCCTTTGAGTTCGGTCAGGTCTGCTTCAAGGCCTGCCAAGTTGTCAGCAGCTGTACCGTCACCCGACAAAGTCGCGTGAACTGCGGACCAGAACTTCGAAGAAACTTCGTTGTACTTGCCCAAGGTTGGTGCGGATGGACGTGGAACTGCGTTCAAGAACACGTCTTTCCACTGTGGGATGATTGGCTGAGCGGCGGCGATATCTGCGTCATCATAAAGCGCTACGATGGTTGGCAGGTTGGATTCAGCAATCGCGCGCTGCTTTTGTGCCTCTGGACCAGCCAGATACATCGCGAGCGAAATCGCGGCATCTGGGTGCTTCGAGTACTTGGACACAGCCACGTTCCAGCCACCGAGAGTTGCAGCCGAGGTATCACCCTCTGCGCCAACTGGCAAAGTGGTCACGCCGAACAGGTCCTTAACTGCCGAGTCCGCACCGTTGCCCAAGCCATAAGCATAGGGCCAGTTGCGCATGAAAGCAGCGTTACCGGTCTGCCAGACGCCACGAGCTTCTTCTTCCTGGTATGCAAGAACGCCTTCTGGCGAAATCGTGCCGACCCAGCCTTTGACGGTGTCAAGTGCTGCAGCAGCTTTTGGGTTGTTGACAGAGATCGAGCCGTCAGCTTCAACGATTTGACCGCCACCAAAGGATTTGATCCACTCCAGTGCGTTACAGGTCAGGCCTTCATAGGCGTTACCCTGCCAAACGAAGCCCCAGAAATCACCCTTGCCAGCTGCGCGCTCGCCGTCCTGAACAGCTTGTGCTGCTACAGTCAGTTCAGCCCAGGTTTTTGGAACAGCAACGCCGTACTTTTCCAACAAGTCCTTGCGGTAGTACAAAGCAGGCGCATCCGTGAAGATTGGCAGAGCAACAAGCTTGCCGTTCACGGTTTGCGATTGGATGATCGACGGGAAGTGGGTCGGAGCAAGGTCCTTGGCAACTTCGGTCAGATCAAGGAAGTGATCGGCCAACTGTGGCGCCCAGATAACGTCGGTCTGGTACAGGTCGATGTCTGCGGCACCAGCAGCAAGCCAAAGACGGTACTGACCGAATTGGTCAGTGGTCGACGCTGGCATTGGCACCATGGTTACTTTGTGACCAGTTGCTTCTTCCCATGGCTTTACCAGATTGGCAAAGTTCTCAACTGCGTTACCGACAGCGCCGGAAACGTAAAAAATTTCGTCCGCCATTGCTGGCGTACCCAAAGCACCCACGATCGCCAGAACTGCGGCGGAACGAAGTGCACGGCCTTTGAATCCAAAGGACATGGTGTCTCTCCCTGATGAAGTAGTGCGCCGTTGTGGCGCGTCCCTGTGCAAACGCCTCATTTTCCAAACCCGTGGGCCCGGCCTCCCGAAGCGCTTGCGACATGTCTAGGGCAAGCTTGCGCAATCCGTCAACGATTCTCGCCTCAAAGCGCTTTCAAATTACTTGATGTTCAGAGCAAAGATGTATGTGAGGTCGCAGCCATCAGCCAACGATTTGTGCCCGGCAGCAGCACCCAAACCACAGGGATTGCTGCCTGAATATTCGCTAATTCATTGATAGTAGTATATAGTTCTATTGAACTGGACCGACAAAAGCGTGGGTCACTATTCTGGGACCATCTGCGACCGACGGGTCAGGCCGTTGCGAATGCTTCGTGGCGCTTTGAAGATCATTGTTTATTCCACGCCACCGCTTGCGGGGCATCCGACAGTTTCGGGCTTGCCGCCACCCATATTCTGTCCATTCAACGGCACCAAAAAATGAACAAAGCGGGCATAAGCCCGCTTTGTTGTACTTAGTTTTGGGCCAAACTGCGCCTTAGCGGCACGCAGGATGCTCTGCCGCGTCGCCCGCATCGTCACAGCCCGATCCACCTTTGATACGTGGCTTGCTGCGCTTGTCGATGCTGTGGATTTGCATCGCGTCCAACCCGTAAAGGCCGTTTGCCTTCACAAGGGCCATAGCGGGACCGTTGAGCGAAAGGGCAAGGAATGCGCCGGCGGTGAGGAACATAATCGTCTTCATTTGCAATTCTCCAAGGTTGATTTCGTCTAGAAACCATAGTCAGAGCGGCGCAAAAGCATCAGGGACCAAGGGTTGCCTAAGATGGTCCTAAATCCCGGACATTGGTCTGAACATTCCTAGCCCTTAAGTCTGTCACGCGCCAACATGGCCGCCTCTACCCGGTTGCGGACCTGCAACTTTTGCAGAATCGAGGTCATGTAATGCTTGACCGTCTTTTCCTGAATGCTCAACTTGTCACCGACTTCTTTGTTTGAAAGCCCCTGTGCCACAAGTTTCAGAATGCTCTCCTCTCTGTGGGAGAGATCGGAAAACGGGTCGACGGGTGCTTTTTCTTTGGTGCGCATTGCCAAAAGCAACCTGCCCGCCAAAAGCGGTGTCACGTAAGATCTGCCTGCGGCCAGATCCCTTACA
>JAAFIJ010000084.1 GCA_013298675.1 Rhodobacterales bacterium
ATTCATCGGCCATTTGGCGCAAATAGGCCGACCCCATGCGCACGTTAAACGCGGGGTCCGACGTCAACCGTTCGGCAGAACTTTCTTCGCCCAATCGTGCAGCCACGGCTTTTGCGGTGTCTGGCATCACCTGCATCAAACCACGCGCGCCGGCTTTGCTTTGCGCGCGGGTGTCAAATTCGCTTTCGCGGCGCGAGATCGACAGCGCCAAGGCCCGGCTGACAGGCAAGTTATCAGCCACCAAGTCGGGAACCGGGAAATAGGCGCGCGGCAAGATCACCCCACGCTCTGCAGCGGCTTTGGCGATCAGAACGGCGATATGCGGTTCGTTCAGTTGAAAAGCCAGGTCGGCAAGTACTTCCAGTTCCTGAGCATCCAGACTTTCGCCCAAATGAAGGAAAAACCGCTTGGCAAGCGTGCGGTCGCCCGCGCGCGCCAGTTGCATCGCCACGCTCAACACAGATGAATTGGCAAAGCCAGATTGTTGCCAATCAGAATTTGGCCGCGCCTCGGATAGCAGCCGTGTGTCCAAGGAAAGGCCCAGCTTTTCTGCGGCGAGCAAGCCATAATAGGCCGTTTGATGTTTCGCGGCGGCTTGATAGGCATCAGTCGCGCCGTTCGTATCTCCCTTTGCTTCAAGCGCGCGGGCGATCCAGTAATTTGCCCGGGCCAGGCTGATCGGGGTCGCCACGGCCGCGCGCAGGTTGGTGAAATGTTGCAGCGCGCGGTCAGGATTGTCCAGTTTTCGCAAGGCAATAAAGCCTGCAAGGAATTCAAGGTCGACCAGACTGTCGCCTTCGGTCAGGAAGTGGTTTGCCGCAACCTTATAGGCCGATTTCGCCTCTCCGTTGCGCATCAGATACCGCGCGAGGGTCGCCCGACGCTCTGCCCAAGCCTGTGGAATCCCCAATGCAGCGGCGGATTGCGACCGCTCAATGATCATATCTCGGGCATCGTTATAGCGGTCGCCCCGCATGCGGTAATCAAAGCGATCATAGGCCAGGCCCGGATCGTTGGCCAAACCTTGCGGCACCGCATCGACCAAGGCCGACGCATTTGTTGTGTCTTGCTGAAGCGCGATGCGGGCCTCAGCCAAGGCACGAAAATCTGACGATACGCGTGGTAACATGCGCTGCGCCTCGCCGCCGCGCCCGCTGTCCCATAAGATGCGGTCAAGGCGCACCTCATGCGCGACACTTAGGGCGTCGCCCATCAAAGCCAACATCGCCGTATCATCCTCAGCTTCAAACTTTAGTTCGGTCCAGGCGCGAAACGCCTCATCTTCGGCTTCGGCAACCCGGCCTAGGGCTTGCAGGGCCTGAACCAATGCCACAGCGCCTTTGCCCGTGCGCGGTTTGTCAGCGCCAAAATAGGCGACAATGCGGTTTGCGTCACTGGACCGCGCCACCGCAACCTCGCCCTTTTCCTTTAACAGCGGCATTCCGGGCCAGTCTGCCCTGCGTTGCAAAAACACCTCGTAATCGCCCAACTTGCCCTCGGAAGCGCGCAGCCATTGCCAGATGATCACATCGCGGCCCACCTCACTCGCACCTTGTGCGTCTGCAAGGGCTGCGGGCCAATCCGCAGCCGCGGCACGTGCCAGGGCGCTGCGCAACGCGTCAATTTCGTCGGCGAATGTGGTCTGAGGGGCCTGCAAAAGGGCCCCGGCCAACATCAGGATACGGGTGATTTTCAGGGATATGCTCATGCGGTGATTCTGCCCCAGCCGCCCGCCCCTCACAAGGCACAAGCGCGCGAGCGGACGGATTTCCGCCATGTTGACGCGCCCGCTTGGCAAATCGTCTTTGGCCCGCTAATCAGGGCGCAAATCCACCGGGCGATTGCGCCCATTTCCCAGGAGACGCGTGTCATGTTCAAAGGGTCCATACCTGCCCTGATCACGCCGTTCAAGAACGGCGCTGTGGATTTTGATACGCTGAAACGTCTTGTGGATTGGCATGTCGCACAGGGCAGCCACGGACTTGTGCCTGTCGGTACCACAGGCGAAAGCCCAACCCTGACACATGCCGAACATGCGGCGGTGGTTGAGGCGGTGGTCAGGGCTGCTGCGGGCCGCATTCCGGTGATCGCAGGGGCCGGTTCCAACAACACGGTGGAAGGGATCGAACTGATCCGTCACGCCGAAAAAGTGGGCGCGCAAGCAGCACTGGTGGTGACCCCTTATTACAACAAGCCGACCCAAGCCGGGTTGATCGCGCATTACACAGCCCTTCATGACAGCTGCACGCTGCCGATCGTGATCTACAATATCCCCGGACGGTCTGTCGTTGACATGACGCCTGACACAATGGGCGCTTTGGCAAAACTGCCGCGCATCATCGGGGTCAAGGATGCGACGGGTAAGATTGAACGCGTCAGCCAACAGCGCGCTGCTTGTGGTAACGATTTCATCCAACTGTCAGGCAATGACGATACCGCCTTGGGGTTCAACGCACATGGCGGCGTCGGCTGTATTTCGGTTACTGCCAACGTAGCACCGAAACTATGTGCTGAATTCCAAAAGGCGATGTTGGGCGGCGACTATGCATTGGCGCTGGAGTACCAAGACCGTCTGATGCCGCTGCACGAAGCGATCTTTATTGAACCGGGCTTGGTCGGGGCAAAATTCGGTCTGTCGTTGCTGGGTCTATGCAACGAAGACGTGCGTTTGCCGCTGGTCGGGTTGACCGACGGCACCAAGGCGAAAATCAAGGCAGCAATGCACCACGCTGGCCTGATCTGAACCGAGTGACCCAGCGGGTATTCAGCGATAACCTGCGGGGAAGCCTGCTGATGGTGGCGTCCATGGCAGGCTTTGCTGTGGAGGACATGTTCTTGAAATCGGCAGCTCATGAAATGCCTTTGGGGCAGATCATGGTCATAATGGGGCTGTTGGGGGTCGCAACCTTTGCGGGTCTTGCGCGCACCAAAGGCCAGCCAGCCTTTCCCTCGGCCCTGTTTTCACGCGGCATGGCAGTGCGCAGTTTGTTTGAAGTGATGGGCCGCGTCTTTTATGCGCTGGCCATCGCGTTGACCCCACTGTCGACCGCCTCTGCCATTTTGCAAGCGACGCCGCTGTTGGTGGTGGCCGCCGCATCCATTCTGTTTGGCGAAAAAGTCAGCCTTGCGCGCTGGACAGCGATTCTTGCCGGGTTTTGCGGCGTGCTGCTGATCGTGCGTCCGGGGCAGGACGGGTTCAGTGCCCTGTCGTTGCTGGCAGTTGCGGGCATGATCGGGTTTGCCGGGCGCGATCTGGCGACCCGTGCGGCCCCCCCTGCGCTGTCGAATGCGCAACTGGGCGTCGCGGGGTTTGCCATGCTTGGCTTGTCGGGCGGCCTAATTCTGGGCACCACGGGCGGCGCGGTTGTGCCAAGTGGCTGGGGTGTTTGGTTGCTGGTCGGGACAACAATGTTTGGCATCCTTGGCTATCACGCCCTGACCTACGCCATGCGCACAGGCGATGTTTCGGTGGTAACGCCGTTTCGCTATACCAGACTTGTTTTTGCGCTGATCTTGGGTGTCGCGATTTTTCACGAACGGCCGGATGCGCTTACGTTACTGGGCAGCACTGTGATCGTGGCGGCAGGCGTCTTTGCCCTGTTGCAAAACCGCAAACCCGCCTGACCAACCCGCGCGGCACGGCGGCAAGCACGTCGCTGGGGCTGGACTTCGCGCGTCTGCTCACCTATTTCCAGTCGATCATGGTTCAAAAATCCGATCCCAATTCAAAACTTATCGCCGAAAACCGGCGCGCTCGGTTCGATTATGCCATCGAGTATGATCTTGAAGCGGGCATCATGCTTTTGGGGTCCGAGGTGAAAAGCCTGCGGCTTGGCGGATCCAATCTGGGCGAAAGCTATGCCTCGGTTGAAGGGTCAGAGCTGTGGTTGATCAACGGCTATATCGCGCCATATTTGCAAGCCAAGCTCTTCGGTCACGAAGAACGCCGCCGCCGTAAGCTTTTGGTTTCAAAGAAAGAGTTATCGCGTCTGTGGAGTGCAGTCGGCCGTGAAGGCATGACAATTGTGCCATTGAAGATGTATTTCAATGACCGTGGCATCGTGAAGCTAAAGCTTGGCGTGGCCAAAGGCAAAAAGAACAGCGACAAGCGGGAAACCAGCGCAAAACGGGACTGGGATCGCCAAAAAGCCCGCATCATGAAAGAAGGAGCTCGCGGCTAACCCTCGGTTAACGCTAGGTTACCTTCGATCTAAGCGGCGACGAAAAAACGGATTTGTTGCCAGAAGGTTAGCGATCTGCCAAACTTCCCCCTACCCGACGCCCATTTCACGGGCAATGTATAGATCGGGAAACCGCCCGGCCATGTTGGTACGGGCTTGTGAGGGAAGGAACAAGTAAATGGATATGACTAGTCTGATCATTCAGCTGATCGCTGGGGCAATTGGCGGCAATGCAGCAGGTTCGGTTCTAAAGAACCAAAGCCTCGGCACACTCGGCAACTCGATTTCCGGTATTCTGGGTGGCGGTCTTGGTGGCCAGATCCTTGGCATGTTGGGCGGCGCCGGTGTTGGTGGTGCGGCGGCTGCGACCTCTGGTCTTGATATCGGCTCCATCGTGTCGTCGCTGGCATCTGGCGGCGTCGGCGGTGGCGTTTTGATGGCTGTTATCGGTGTCATCAAAGGCATGATGAGCAAATAATCCCTTACGGGTGGGGGTTTGCCCCCGCCCGTTACCTGCGCATTTTATAACTAGCCGATTCGCCCTTCCAGGGCTTTGGTCCGAACTTTATGCACATCTGTCGGCCAAATCGACGCAGTCCTATGGTTTACGGCGGCCTTCCCCCTCTTTGACATGCCAAGGTCGCTTCGGTTTTCGAAGCGGACTTTGCCCTTTGCTAAGAAAGCTTGTGAAAGCTGCGGAATGATCCGACAAGGTCACGCTTAACTCTTGTGTAATGGCTGAAAAGCGCTAATTTCTGCCTCCCCGACTGGGATAAGATCAGTCAGGGGCAAGACCAAGGGGTGGCAAAATGAAACTGTCGATCGAACGTGGTACGCTGCTAAAAGCGCTGGCACAGGCCCAGTCCGTGGTTGAACGGCGCAACACAATCCCGATCCTCGCCAATGTGCTGATCGAGGCAGAAGGCGCAAACGTCAGCTTTCGTGCGACCGATTTGGATATTGAGGTGCTGGACCGCGCCCCTGCAATGGTTGAACGCGCTGGCGCCACCACCGTTTCAGCGGTGATGCTGCATGAAATTATCCGCAAACTGCCCGACGGATCGCTGGTCAACCTGTCAGAAGATGCGGCATCCGGTCGATTGACAATCGCGGCGGGGCGTTCGAATTTTAGCCTTGCCACCTTGCCCAAAGAAGACTTTCCGGTGATGGCGTCTTCCGAGTATTCGTCCAACTTTTCGGCCCCTGCACCCATGTTGCGTCGGTTGTTTGACAAGGCGAAATTTGCCATCTCGACCGAAGAGACTCGCTATTATTTGAACGGTGTTTATTTGCACGTCTCTACGGGCGATTCCGGTCCCGTGCTGCGCGCAGTTGCGACCGACGGTCACCGTCTGGCCCGCATTGATGCCACTTTGCCTGAGGGGGCTGCGGGCATGCCCGGAGTGATCGTTCCACGCAAGACGGTCAACGAATTGCGCAAACTGCTGGACGATGATGACGCGACGATAGCCGTGTCGGTGTCAGAAACCAAAGTGCGCTTTGCGACACCGGTGATCACGTTGACCTCAAAGGTCATCGACGGCACCTTCCCCGATTACACCCGCGTGATCCCGACAGGAAACACCCGGCGGCTGGAAGTGGACGCGACAGAGTTTGCCAAGGCGGTTGACCGTGTGGCCACTGTGTCGTCTGAACGGTCGCGCGCGGTGAAGCTGTCGCTGGAGGAGGACCGCCTGATCCTGTCGGTGAATGCGCCAGATTCCGGGGCCGCCGAAGAGGAACTTGCTGTCGCCTATCAAGACGAGCGTTTGGAAATCGGCTTCAACGCCAAGTATTTGCTGGAAATCGCAAGTCAGGTTGACCGCGAAAATGCGGTGTTCTTGTTCAATTCCTCGGGTGATCCGACGTTGATGCGCGAAGGCAATGATATGTCGGCGGTCTATGTCGTCATGCCGATGCGTGTCTGACCTGCCTTCAGTCGACGGTCTTGAAAGGGGAAGAGCGTGAGCAGCCTTGCCATCACCGCTTTGACCCTTTCGCATTTCCGCAGTCATAAGCGTAGTGAGATGGTGTTTGACGGCCGGCCAGTGGCTTTGGTTGGCCCAAACGGCGCGGGCAAGACCAATGTGCTCGAGGCGATCTCGCTGATGTCACCGGGGCGCGGATTGCGCCGCGCTGTGGCCGAGGATCTGGCGCGCAAGCCCGAAGGTTTGGGTTGGAAGATCACCGCGTCGGTTCAAGGGATCGCCGCCGCGCATGATCTGGAAATCTCGGCAGACCAAGGTGAAACACGGTCCGTGCGTATTGACGGCAAGGCGACGACCCAATCGATGTTGGGTCGGGTTTTGCGGGTGCTGTGGCTGGTGCCCGCGATGGACCGTTTGTGGACAGAGGCGGCCGAGGGGCGCAGGCGGTTTCTTGACCGCGTGACCCTGTCCTTTATTCCCGATCACGCTGAGGCGACACTGGCCTATGAACGGGCAATGCGCGACCGCAACAGGTTGCTGAAAGACCAGATCACCGATGCAAGGTGGTACACAGTTCTGGAAGCGCAGATGGCCGAACAAGGCGCAATTATTATGACCAACCGCCAGAGCGCCTTGGCCCGGCTGGCCGAATCTCAGGCGCAAAGCGACAGTATTTTCCCCCGCGCCCATCTGGCCCTAAGTAACCCCGAAGGCACCCCGGATGTTCCCGCCCAAGACTTGGCCGCTGCCTTGGCTGAAAACCGGCGCCGTGACATGGCGGCGGGGCGCACACTGATTGGCCCGCACCGTGCCGATTTGACAGCGGTCTACGCGGCCAAGAACACGCCCGCAGACCAATGCTCTACCGGAGAGCAAAAGGCGCTGCTGATCAGTCTGATCCTTGCCAATGCGCGGGCATTGGCGGCCGATCTGGGCAAGGCCCCGGTCTTGCTGCTGGACGAGGTGGCAGCACATCTGGACACGAACCGCCGCGCCGCTCTGTATGACGAGATTTGCGCGATGGGGGCCCAAGCGATTATGACCGGCACCGAGGCAGAACTGTTCGCCGCACTTGGCGCGCGTGCGCAAACCCTGCATGTTGGCGATGATGACGGCATTTCAAGGATGATCCAAACATGACCCCGCAGCGCGTGACCCTTATCACCCTTGGGGTGGCCGATTTGACCGCCGCCCGCGCCTTTTACGGCCGCTTGGGCTGGACGCCAAAGTTTTCATCCGATGGTGTGGCGTTTTATCAGATGCACGGTCAGTTGTTGGGACTGTTTGGACGCGAAGAGTTGGCCAAAGATCAGGGTCGGCCGGGGGCCTCGCTTGGCACGGGCGCCATGACCCTTGCGCAAAATTTCGCGACAGAGGTCGAGGTCGATGCCGCCTATGCGCTGGCCATCGCAGCGGGTGCAACCGCGCTAAAACCGCCGCAAAAGGTGTTCTGGGGTGGCTATTCCGGCTATTGGTCTGATCCTGATGGCCATGTTTGGGAAATGGCGATGAACCCGTTTTGGACGCTGTCGCGCGATGGCAGCTTGACGCTTACAGACACGGTTTGACCGATGCAGATAGACCGTATTGCCGAATGGGACCTACAGCCCGAGATAGAAATTCAGATTGCGGAACTGCTCGGCGGGGCGTTTGAAACGGATTTTGGCGGGCGTAGCTATTTCATGCAACGACCGCACCTACGCTATGTCGCACAGCGCGACGGTCGGTTGATCGGGCATCTGTCGCTGACCTATCGCGCGATTCGTATCGGCGCACGGCTGTGTACCGTGGCCGGGGTGTGTGACGTAGCGACGTTGCAAGCAGCGCGGGGTCAGGGCGTGGCCGGGTTATTGCTGCAAGCGGCGATGCAGGACGCCCAGTCCAGCCCCGCAGAATTCATCCTGTTGTTCGGGGATGCGGGGCTATACGGGGCGGCAGGGTTTCACCCGGTAGATAATCTGCTGCACTATGTCGACATGTCTGGTGCGCAAACCGGACAAATGAAAACCGCCAATGATGATGGTCTGATGGTGCTGCCTTTGCGCGGGGCTGTGTGGGACCATACGGTGCAGATCGACCTGTTAGGGCCGCTGTTTTGAACGGCCAGAAAGTATGCAGATGACCATTACCCTTTACGAATTGGCGCTTTACGCAGGTGGCTTGGTCTTGCTGTGGATGGTGCCCGGCCCGGTTTGGGTCGCGCTGACAGCACGCGCGCTGACGGGTGGGTTTGCGGCGGCTTGGCCGTTGGCCGTCGGTGTGGCGATTGGGGATGTGCTGTGGCCGTTGTGTGCGATTTTCGGACTGTCATGGGTATTGTCGGTCTATGGCAACTTTCTTGCAGTTATGGGCTGGGTGGCCGCGTTGGTTTTTGTGGTCATAGGCATTTTGTTAATCCGCAAACCAGCCGGCCCCCTGAACGCCGACAGCCGTATGACCAAACCTGGCCGCCTTGCTGGGTTTTTGGTGGGGGTTGCAGCTGTGATCGGCAACCCCAAGGCAATCTTGTTTTATATGGGCGTGTTACCGGGCTTCTTTGACATCAGCACGGTCAACGGCGCGGACATCGCGGCCATTTTGGCGATCTCTGCGATCATTCCGATGATGGGCAACCTGTGCCTTGCCCTGTTTTTGGACCGGGCCCGCAGCCTGTTGTCCAGCCCCGAAAGCCTGCGTCGGATGAATGTGATCTCGGGCATGCTGTTGATCGCGGTGGGAATCGTGATCGGGTTGGGCAACACCTGAAACGGTGTCTTTCGCCCTTGTTTTGCAAGGAATTGGTCTGGGTCAAAGAGCCCGGGAAATACGGCCGAAAGTCCCTAAATCTTGTGTCCCAGACGTGACAATCCCCCCCCGAACCGCTATAAGAAGCGTGACATTCAAGGGGTGAAGACCACATGGCCGAAGAAGCCACGAAGCCGGGCGCATATGACGCTGATTCCATCAAAGTTCTCAAGGGGTTAGAGGCTGTTCGCAAGCGCCCCGGCATGTATATTGGCGATACCGACGATGGGTCGGGTTTGCATCACATGGTCTATGAGGTCGTCGACAACGGAATCGATGAGGCCTTGGCCGGTCATGCAACCGCAGTGACGGTCATTTTGCACGACGAC